>NZ_JANNDR010000484.1:0-5781 GCF_031378165.1 Chamaesiphon sp. OTE_75_metabat_556 | reverse complement strand
TTATGGCAGAGGTGGTGCTGCTGAAACTGTGGTAGACATTCGTTCCGATCCAGATCGCGGCACTGGCATCCTGTTTCCCACTCAAACTACAGCGGCGATCGTCATGGCAATCGACACGTTTGAAATTTACCACCAGCAGTTTTCAGCAGAGCAAATTCGGCTCCATGCTGAAGGGTTTGCCGCCGCAGTGTTTCGATCTGAGTATCTCAGTTTACTCGATCGCTACCAACGACAGTGGCAATCGGGAATTAGGCCAACAGCTAATGAAGCCTAAATTACTCCAAACCGTTGGTGACAAGTAGAGCAGGGGGTAATCTTTTTATATATAATCTGGGGAATATTGGTGATCGAGTGAAATTGAGGACTAAAATGACCGTAGTCAGTAAACCTGTTTCAAATAAAGCAGTAGTCAAGCCTCTAGCCCAGCAGCGCATTCGACACGGCAAGAAGTATCGCAACTTTAACAAACGGCTATTTGACATTATTTTTTCGTTGCTAGTGCTGGTATTTTGCGCTCCGGTCTATCTAGCTCTATCGCTGGCGATCGTCTGTACTTCATCCGGCCCGATTTTTTATATTCAAGAGCGCGTCGGTAAAAATTATCGTCACTTTGGCTGTATCAAGTTTAGGACAATGATTCCTGATGCCGATCGGCTACTCGATGAAATGATGGCGCAATCAGAGGATCTGCGTCAGGAGTTTTCGGAAAATTTTAAGCTCAAGCAAGATCCGCGCATCACCAAAATTGGTAAATTCCTGCGGACTACTAACCTAGATGAATTTCCGCAGTTTATCAATGTCCTCAAAGGCGAAATGAGCGTTGTCGGACCGCGACCGCTCGTCCCTGACGAAATTGCCCGTTATGGCACCAAGATCGATCGGGTGTTGACGATTAGGCCGGGAATTACTGGTTTGTGGCAAGTTTCCGGTCGCAACGATATCCCCTATGAGCAGCGGATCGACATTGATGTCAGCTATGTCAGACGCCGAAATTTTTGGTTGGATCTGCGGATTATCTTCAAAACGATCCGATTAACAGTACTCCCTAAAAATAATGGGGCATATTAGCAATAGCAACTACATAATAGTCAAAAAACTGGTAGGATGCGATCGCAATTCAGATTTATGATGATGGGGACAATCCACCCCTAGCGATCTACTGAAATAACTGATAAGAGCCAAAATGACAGAAATCAAACGCGCACTAATTACAGGGATCACCGGACAGGATGGCTCCTACCTGGCCGAACTTCTACTATCTAAAGGCTATGAAGTTCATGGCATCATTCGGCGAACATCAACTTTCAATACCGATCGGATCGAGCATTTGTACCAAGATCCTCATACACCTGGGGCTAAACTCTTTTTGCATTACGGCGACTTAGCTGATGGCGTCACCTTACGGCGGTTATTAGAACTTACCCAACCCCACGAAGTCTACAATCTCGGTGCCCAATCTCACGTCCGCGTCAGCTTTGACGCACCAGAATATACGGTTGATACCGTCGCGATGGGCGCGCTCCGCTTACTCGAAGCCATCCGCGACTACGAACAACGCACCAAACTCCAAGTGCGCTATTATCAAGCGGGTTCTTCGGAAATGTACGGTTTAGTTCAAGAAGTCCCACAATCGGAAACTACCCCATTTTACCCCCGCAGTCCTTATGCTTGTGGCAAACTCTACGCCCACTGGCAAACCGTTAACTATCGCGAATCTTACAATATCTTCGGTTGTAATGGGATTTTATTCAATCACGAATCCCCCCGTCGCGGCGAAACCTTTGTCACGCGCAAAATTACCCGCGCGATCGCGCGGATTATGGCCAAGCAACAGGATAAACTCTATCTCGGCAATCTCGAATCCAAGCGGGATTGGGGCTATGCCAAAGATTATGTCGTGGCGATGTGGTTGATGCTCCAACAGGAGACTCCCGATGATTATGTGATTGCTACTGGTGAAACCCATGCGATCCATGAATTCCTAACTGTGGCCTTCGATTATGTCAATCTCAACTGGAAAGATTATGTCGAATTTGATGCTCGTTATTTACGTCCGGCAGAAGTCGAATTATTGATCGGCGATCCGACTAAAGCCCAGACAAAGTTGGGCTGGAAACCATCAGTAACTTTTACCGAACTCGTTCATTTGATGGTCGATACCGATCTCCATGCGCTCGGCATCAAATCGCCTAATTATCATGGTGAAGCTGTACTACCGGATGTAGCGATCGTTCGTCAAGCCCTAGCTACCATGCACGATTAAATTCAAGTTTTGAGTCGTCATCATCTACAGTAGGGTTAGGGTGAATTAATTGTTGCGGTAGGAAATCTGAAACCTTAGTATTTAGTCGCCAACCGCCCTGAAATGAATTTCGGGCTAACTGCAAAAGTTCATTTCATGAACTAAGATGTTTTTCTTTTTTGACAATTAATCCACCCTGGTCATCATCGATAGTAGAGTGGTCATTGTCTTGGATCGCATCATTCAGATGCGATCCGCTGCCCACCATCTGATTTTTTGGCTTAATTAATATTCCTTCAATATTTACGCCTGCTAACTTAGTGATTAGTACTTACTTTTGTAGGTAATATTTAGACACCCGCATTCAGAGAATTTATGACAAATCTAGATTTATCTACTAAGCGTATCCTCGTAACTGGAGGTGCTGGGTTTCTAGGTCAACAGGTTATTAGCCAGCTTTGCTCTCAAGGTGCCGATCCAGCTAAGATAACTGTCCCTAGATCCGCCGATTGTGACTTGCGGGTACTCGATAACTGTCATCAAGCAGTTCAATGTCAAGACATCATCGTCCATCTGGCCGCACACGTCGGCGGCATTGGCTTGAATCAACTCAAACCCGCCGAATTATTCTACGATAATTTGATGATGGGTACCCAATTAATTCATGCTGCTTACCAAGCCAAAGTGGCTAAATTTGTCTGTGTGGGGACGATTTGTGCTTATCCTAAATTTACACCCGTACCATTTAAAGAAGCAGATCTCTGGGAAGGTTATCCCGAAGAAACTAACGCACCTTATGGTGTCGCTAAAAAAGCACTATTAGTGCAATTGCAATCCTACCGTCAGCAATATGGATTTAACGGTATTTATCTATTACCTGTGAATTTATACGGCCCCGCTGATAACTTTAAACCTGAAAGTTCTCATGTAATTCCGGCTCTAATTCGTAAGGTACATGAAGCCCAAATTGCTGGTGATCAGCAAATTCCAGTCTGGGGTGATGGTAGTCCCAGTCGCGAGTTTATCTATGTCGATGATGCTGCTAGAGGGATTGCGATCGCGACCACCAGTTTCGATGGCGCAGAACCAGTCAATCTCGGCACCAACTATGAAATTACGATTAAAGATTTGATTACTTTAATCTGTAAACTGATGGATTACCAAGGAGAAATTGTCTGGCAAACTGACAAACCTAATGGTCAACCACGCCGTTGTCTAGATACTCAAAGAGCCAAAGAGTATTTCGGATTTACCGCTCAAGTCGATATCGAAACTGGCCTCAAAAATACGATCGATTGGTATCGCCAGCATGGATCTTAGTCGATCCACAACGATATTAAACACTAAAAAGTAGCCGATAAAAAGTAGGGGCAATTCATGAATTGCCCCTACTTTTGGTTGTCTGAAATTGTTGTGAGTCGGCACAATCGAGATCGATTCTAGTTCCTTTATTTGAGATTCATCGCCAGCGTGGCAGGAGATACTTCTAATTCTGGATTGTGGGGAATACCTTGAAGAAATGAGTCAATCGATACTAGACTATTTGAATCTGCATCCCACAACACAAACTTGGCACAGTCGAGCATATCCCCCACCCGCAAGGTTTTAACATTTGAGAGCAGGTGCAAGTTTTGGCGATGACAAGCCTCAAGATGATAATTGGGAATGCGCTCGGATAGATGATGGATATTGTGATAGCCGATGTCAGCGGTGAACCACTTAAGCAATAGCGGTAGCTCTAAATAACTACTACCTTCGATCGCGCCTTGCAAATAATCCCAGCTTTCGTTCTTGTGAGCTGATGAACCTTCAAAAATATGTTGGACAAAAAAGACACAGATGAAAATGACTGCCGAACAAGTTAGCACCAGTGAGTAAACACTCAAAAAGAAGCCAGCCCCGAGGAGATTACTCAAGTAAATCCAACTACTAATTACACAAATATTATTAAAAAATAAATCCCAAAACTCGGTACTCGACTGCCAATGTTTAGATTGATGGATCGAGATCGCTGCTGCTAAACTTAGTTCTGGATGTTGTTGTTTCTGCCTAATAATATCGCGAATCAGATCGTAGACTCCAATAATTAGTGCCATCCGAGGGGCGATCGCTAGATAGAAAAAACCACCAGGAATTGCCATGATCGGCTGTCTGATAAATGCATAAGTTTGACGTTCTTTGTCATTAAGTTTGGCAAACTCGTCGGTAGAGAGAAAGTCCGCCACCCCGCGATATCGCTCCCAATTACCATTGGTTTTGTGGTGGTAGGCATGATCGCGCGACCAGGGATATTGAGGGATAGCATTGATAATCCCCAGCAAAAATCCGACACAGCGGTTGACTTTCTTGGAACTAAAGAGTGAATAGTGACCGCAATCGTGCATCAATGAAAAACAGCGCAACGAAAATAGCGTCATCAACAAGATAATCGGCGGTAGTAACCAAATAGAAATCGCGGCGACTTTGACTGCCAAGAACCACAAACCGATATAAGGAACGACGGTATTGAGAATTTGATAAGTTGCGCGGAAGTCGTCGCTCTTCATGTACGGGGTGAGCACAAAGTCAGACTTTTTAATCGGATTTTCCATTTAGTAACATACTCTAATAAACAAATATCCTCACAGCCACATCATTGAGTGGCGATGCCAACATGAGATTGAGATCTCTGCCTGGGAAGATCGAAACGCATCGCCAACCAGTTTAGCGGCGATGAATGCAGATAGACTAAGGATGCTATTACTGACACCATCGATCGAGCCAAAGTGCCATTAAACCCATCTCATCCTACCTTCAATTATTTAACCTGGGATCGCAGAAAAGAACCGGGTAAACACCAGAGTTTTTTGGGGTTACTGACATAGGCGCGGCGATTGAAGACATCATAATCATTGCGCTCGATCGAATCTAAGATCTGTTGGTATAGCAATAATGCCGCCCACACCGGCCACCGCACATCGGGACTGAGCCGACTAATCCCGCTTTCTGCTTGCTGATAATACTTACGTGCGCGCTGAATCTGGAATTTCATCAAGGCACGCCAATTGTCATTTACTACCCGATTTAGCAAATCCTGCTCGGTGTAGTTAAATAAAGCTAGCTCGTCCAACGGTAAATAAATTCGCCCACGTTCGGCATCCTCGCCGACATCGCGGAGGATATTCGTCAATTGCTTGCCGATGCCCAGGGCGACCGCTTGTTCGGTGGGAATATCGAGATCGCGATCGTGCCACGGTGCAGTTAATTGGCTTTCATCGATACCGACGATCGCATTGGACATCAAGCCAACTGTCCCCGCCACTCGATAGCAGTAGAGCGACAGCTCCTCAAAGCTCTCATACCGATTCTTCCGTAAATCCATCCGCTGTCCGGTAATCATGTCCCGAAATGGTTGAATCGCCAAATCTGGGAATCTGGCGATCGTATCGACTAACGCTACATCATAACTATCGGTAGGACTACCCCTAAAGATTCTCTCCAACTGGGCTTCCCAACGATCGAGCGTCGCGGGCGTCGTCTCATCTGCATCTGCACCATCG
>NZ_JANNDR010000470.1:0-3427 GCF_031378165.1 Chamaesiphon sp. OTE_75_metabat_556 | reverse complement strand
CAACGGCAATCTCAATAAGGTAGCAGATAACCCCAAAATACTCGTCAATGGCGTCCGCAGTTCATGACTGAGTAGCGCGAGGAATTCTGTCTTCGATTGGTTGGCCGTTTGGGCGACGATTACCGCATCTCGCAGCTCGCGGGTGCGCTCGTTGACGCGCAGTTCCAGATCGTGAGATCGATCGATCGTGGTTGCATACAATTCGGATCGATCGATTGCCAATGCTAAATGTTTGGCCACCTGTTGGAGAAATTCAGTTTCCCGAATTTGCCACTGGCGCGGCGAGCGACATTGATGGGCGATTAATAATCCCCACAATTCATGGTTGATGACGATCGGTACAACCAGCTTCGATTGAATTTGCGATCGGTTCATCAACTCCAACATACATCGATCGTGAGCGTATGCGATCTCAACTCGATCGATCGCTCTAGTCATCCCCTCTCGATATTTGTCCCACAATTCTCGATTGTCAAAGCAATCTTGAGGTTCGGTAATATCCAAAACAGATTTGATATTGTCAATCCCAATCGACTCATAAGCTACCTTGCCATTACCTTTGTAACTATCAAAACTTTTAGAGCTAGACCGATCTCCATCAGTCGCGAACTCAAATTGGTAGATAATCAAGCGATCGGCATGTAAAAATGTTTGCACCTGCTCGACTGTCGCTTGTAAAATGACTGGCAAGTCTAATGTTTGGTGAATTTGGGTAATGATATAGTTGAGCAAATTGGCTTGGGCAACTTGTTGTTGAAGATGACGTTCGCGCTCGCCCACCGGTCGATCGTGCGTACTGGAGATCGCTGCCAATAACAAGCTGGTAAATTCACCTTGGAGTTCACTATCATTCGTGAAATTTGGATCGGCGATCGACCTCACCCTGGATGGTAAATAGGGAATCAGCGGGGCAATAAATAGATCGATCGCGACTGGTGAAAAGGTGATTTCGATCGCTACTTGCTCGATCCCATCGACATTAACGATCTGGCCGGTTAGTAGTGCTTGAAAGCGAGCAGATTGGAGTAGACAAAACTGGGGTAACTGCTGTGTGAGAGCGGCTAAAGTGTCGGCATCCGCCGTCTGGGAGGACTCCTGGGTCGTCAGTAGTGACTCATTGTCGATCGATCTGACATCCCGTCCATTGGCAAAGCCACTCCGCTGGATAATTGTCGCCGCCATTTGCCGCCACAGATCGCGGACGTTTACAAAGGTATGTAGGGAGTAATAACCCTGGATAGTTGGGGTCAAATTAGACATTGGTGAAGCCGACGATAAGGATGGGAATTAATCTGGGGGTAATGCTTGCTAAATACGAAGAAATTATTAAGATATTAACCGATCGGGTGAGGAGGATAAAGATCGGCATCTAATGATACTAATTGGTAAGAACAATGCAGTTAAAACTCGCGTGGCAGTAACAGACTACCACGTACGGCAGTACTCAATCTTGGATCCTTAGTTGACTAATTACCAGTTTAGCCCCATCTACATTATTTTTAAGGAATCTCTACTTTCCCTTAATTAATTGCCGATCGAGCGAGCCAATATCCAATTTGCCGCTGCCCGATCATCGATCTCCTTTGCCCGAAGACCTAACCCCTGATAAAATGAGACAGCTAGTGGAGGACAAGACCCTGAGTACGCGAGTTATTATTTTACGGCACGGACAAAGCAGTTATAACAGTCAAGGACGCATTCAAGGACGGAGCGATTTATCCGTATTGACCGATCGCGGGATCGAGGATGCGCGACTTACTGGTGTGGCATTTCAGGGCTTGAATTTTGACAAAGTTTACTGTAGCCCGCTCCAGCGCGCGCACCAAACCGCCGCCACTGTTCTCGCTGGCTTGCAGCAGCAGGATCGCTTGCAGACAGACGATCGGTTACTCGAAATCGACCTGCCCTTGTGGGAAACCCTGTTCAATCAGGAAGTGCGCGAAAAATACGCCCAGCAGTATCAAGCCTGGAAAGAATGTCCCCACGAATTGAAAATGTTGCTGCCGCAAGCGGATGGCAGTCAACAAGAATTTTTTCCAGTCTTATCCTTATACGCCCAAGCCACCACATTCTGGCAAGGAATCATCCCCCAGCACCAGGGACAAACAATCCTGATCGTCGCCCACAATGGGATTAACCGCGCGCTAATTAGTACAGCCTTGCGGATACCAGCTCATCTCTATCACAGCATCCAGCAGTCAAATTGCGGCATCACAATCCTGAATTTTAGCGGCGGTTGGGGTGAGAAAGTTCAACTCGAATCTCTCAACCAAACCAGTCATCTCGGTCAATCCTTACCCACCTTTCGTCCACCCAATTGCGGCCCCCGCTTTTTACTCGTCCGCCACGGCGAAACCGACTGGAATCGCGCTGGTAAATTTCAAGGCCAAATTGATGTCCCCCTCAATGACAATGGACGCAGCCAAGCCATTCTAGCCGCAGAATTTTTAAAAACCACTCAAATCGACTTTGCCTTTACCAGTCCGATGTTGCGTCCAAAAGAGACTGCTCAAATTATTCTCAAAAATCGTTGGCGTAGCCTCTCGGAACGAGAATCGGGTTTAACTTTAAACGAAGATGCCGATCTCCGCGAAATCGGACATGGACTGTGGGAAGGCAAATTTGAAGCCGAAATCAAAGCTGAATATCCAGGTGAATTAGAACGCTGGCAACGTCACCCCGAATCCGTCCAAATGCCCGAAGGCGAAAATCTCCAAAATGTCTGGACGCGGGCAACTGCCGCTTGGCAACGCATCCTCACTCAAGTGGGAGATCGACCCCAAACCGGGATCATCGTCGCTCATGATGCGACGAATAAGGTGTTGCTGTGCCATCTCCTGGGATTGGGTTTGGCTGATATCTGGAAGATCAAGCAGGGTAATGGCGCAGTGACGGTAATTGATTATCCCGATGGGATTGAGGGGCAGCCTGTGATTCAAGCTCTCAATCTGACTAGTCATCTCTCTGGTGGGGATATTTTCGATCGTACGGTTGCTGGTGCATTGTAGGAGATTGAGGAGATTTAGACCACTACGGCGAGAAACCCGACTTTTTTAAAGTCGGGTTTCTGTCTTATCTAACTCTTCTTGAATGCGATTATTTTAGAGCTAGAATTACGTAAATAGAGTCACAGATATCTTAGTTGTTGACGGGACGATCGAGGAAGTCTCAGCTACGACCCCACTACCATCGGATTTAACCATTATCCCTACCCAATATCTGGTCTCACTCCAGGATTAGTAGATTTATGCAGTCATGGCGACACCCTGGACATGAAGAGCGCGAATTAATGGGAGCATCCCATAAATGTACTAGGTATAAATACCTGCTCGAATGTCGCCATTGAGATAAGCGCATCTGAGCTTTAACATTTGGGGAACATTGAGACTATTCCATTGTGAACCAGAGATTTTCATCCTCATTCCAA
>NZ_JANNDR010000437.1:0-10938 GCF_031378165.1 Chamaesiphon sp. OTE_75_metabat_556 | reverse complement strand
CAATCATGCTGCTAGTTGTGGTCTTGCCATGAGTGCCAGAGACCCCGATACTGAAATACTCCCCAATCAGTTTAGCCAAAACATCGGAACGATGGAAGATCGGACAGCCGCGCTCTAAGGCGGCACTCAACTCGGCATTTGTTTTGCCAATTGCTGTCGAGCAGACGATCTGCGGGGTTTGTCCAGCCGATCGATCTTCAAAAAAATCTAAATTTGTCGCATCCTGCTTGAGGAAAATGTGCGCGCCTTCTGCTGCCAACTTCTGAGTAATATTTGTCGATTTCAGGTCGGAACCAGATACTGGTAATCCACGTCGAGCAAGCACATACGCAAGTCCAGACATGCCAATTCCCCCAATACCGATGAAATGGATCGGACGTCCGCCGAAATCAATAGAACTAGCCATAATATTTTCTTACCAGCCAGATAGGATGCGCCGTAGTAACAGGCGTTATCATACCAATAATTGTTTGTTTCCGATCAAACTTAGATCGGATGCTATTGATCGCCAATTCGATCGATACTGCTCCTGAATTGAAAATATTCGACATCGTGGGAGATATTAAGCTGCCATTTATACTATTCGACCGATCTGCCTCAATTTAGCTGATGAGGATTTCGCAGACGCTAGCGATCGCCAACAGATGTTCATCTTCTGTTATCAAACACAATATTTTTTAACAGAATCGCTTTTGATGGAATAACTATACCAAATTTCCCCAATTAGTCCAGATCTCTAGACAAAATCATATTTTATTAGTACCAGAAGACTATAAAATAAGCTCTTTAGTAGTATTTAAGTATTATTGCCTCGATCAAATCGGATCTTCACAACACAAACGATCTCAGCTCGATCGAACTCTCACCACCGCTCCACCCAAAAATTTTCACAGCTCGACTACCGTTTTCAACAGTCAATAGTAAAATGGAGAGATGAGCGAGAAAGAAAAATCAGACAGTATCAAAATTGTGGCCGACAATCGGCAAGCTCGGTTCCTATACGAAATCCTCGAAACTTACGAAGCGGGGGTCGAGTTATTAGGGACGGAAGTAAAATCTATTCGAGCGGGCAAAGCCAACCTGCGTGACGGTTATGGCTTATTACGCCAGGGACAAATCTGGCTGCTCAATGCCCATATTTCGCCACATAACAGCACAAGCGCATATTTCAATCACGAACCGACACGCACTCGCAGGTTGCTGATGCACAAAGCCGAAATCCGCAAGCTAACGGGCAAAGTCGAACAACAGGGTTTGACTTTGGTACCACTAAAGATGTATCTCAAGCGCGGTCGAGTTAAGTTGACGCTAGCACTCGTGCGCGGTAAGAAGCTCCACGACAAGCGGGAAGATCTCAAGAAGCGAGATGACAAACGCGATATCGATCGAGCTATGAAACGTGGTTGATCGTCAAAATCTCGGGTAGGGGTAATTCATGAAGCGACTGAAATCACGCGGAGGTTCCCTCCGCATGTGTTTCAGTCAAGACATTACCCCTACCCGAGATTTTTTGGAAAATGGAAATTGTGTTCTGCTGTAGTTATGCTATTTAGCTATAGCTTTTAATTTCTTTCTCATTCTCAGGGCTGCTGTCCCACCTAAAAAATATAGCGCTATATTTTTTAGGTGGCTATCCTTCATTTTTTCCTTTCACTAAGATTATTTAGAAATCAGAACACGGATTAACCGACATGGTGTTTCGGTTAATCCGTGTTGATAATTAATAGTTCCCTTTTCTGAGGAAAGAATTCACACTAGCCACCTGTAGAGGCTGCTAACTCAGCTAATCGCTCTTGTTGGTCTTGAGAGATACAACTTTGAATTACGTCCTCCAGATCGCCAGACAGCACCTTCTCTAGGCCAAAATTATGTCCTAGTCGATGGTCGGTAGCGCGGTTATCTTTATAGTTGTAAGTGCGGATTTTTTCCGATCGAGATCCAGTGCCAACTTGAGAGCGGCGCATGGAAGTGACCTCCTCTTGTTGCTCGCGCAGCTTGATATCGTATAGCTTCGCCCGCAAGATTTGCATTGCCCGTTCTTTATTCTGCCGTTGCGATCGTTCTTCGGTACAGAAAATCCGAATACCTGTCGGTTTGTGGAATAGATCCGCTGCGGTTTCTACCTTGTTGACGTTTTGTCCCCCAGCACCACCTGATCGAGCGGTACTCATTTCGATATCTTTAGGATCGATAAAGATCTCGACTTCATCAACTTCGGGCATGATCGCCACGGTCGCGGTAGATGTATGCACCCGTCCGCCAGATTCAGTCAGGGGTACACGTTGCACCCGATGGACGCCAGCTTCAAACTTGAGTTGACTATACACTCGATCGCCTTTAATCTCCAGCACGGCTTCTTTAAAGCCGCCCATTTCAGCCAGCGATTCACTGACTAGAAAAACTTTCCAGTTCTGGGTTTCCGCGTAGCGAGAATACATCCGCACCAAGTCACCAGCCCAAATTCCAGCTTCATCGCCACCGGTACCCGCCCGAATTTCCAACATGATGTTGCGCTCATCGTTCGGATCTTTAGGTAGTAATAAAACTTTGAGTTTTTGTTCGAGTTCGTTGCTTTTGGCTTCGAGTTCGCCAGCTTCGATGGTCGCCATTTCTTGCAGTTCGAGATCGTTGCCCGAATCTTTGACGAGTTGGCGAGTAGTAATGATATCTTCTTGAACTTGTTTCCAGGTTTCAAAGGTTTCGACAACTTCTTCCAGCGATGCACGGGCTTTGCCGATTCGTTGCATTTCACTGGCATCTCTGGCAATATCTGGATCGCCGAGTTTGCGAGTGAGTTCGTGAAATGTTTGTTCGACGGA
Organism: Chamaesiphon sp. OTE_75_metabat_556; assembly: GCF_031378165.1. Lineage (NCBI taxonomy): Bacteria > Bacillati > Cyanobacteriota > Cyanophyceae > Gomontiellales > Chamaesiphonaceae > Chamaesiphon > Chamaesiphon sp. OTE_75_metabat_556. Next base: position 8,119 of record NZ_JANNDR010000437.1, on the reverse strand, counting down.
TCTGAGTTTATCGAGTAAGTATGATTCTGCCATAATCTGAGGTTTTAGGTTTTAGACTTTAGGTTTTAGGGTTTTAAATAATTCAGATCCAGTATTAAATTATGGATCTGTAGGGGTGGGTTTATCCCATTAATGTCGATAAAAATAAAGATTTAATTGAAACCCACCCGCCCCCGCCTGCAATTGAATTGTGGGTGAGGGTCGGGTTTGTCCGAAGATTATTGTTAAAAGCGAAGAATATCGCATAAACCCGCCCCTACAGGTTGATGATTTTTATAAATATTGAAAAACCTAGAGACGCGAAAATATCGATCGCACCCCTAGGTTTTTAAGATTATTTAAGCTATTTCTTTTCGTCAGCAGCAGCTTCTGGAGCAGGAGCGGTAGTATCGATCATTCCATATTTTTTGAGGAAGCGATCGACCCGACCTTCGGTATCGATAATCTTTTGCGTACCAGTGTAAAAAGGGTGATTCCCAGACCAGACATCGACGCGGAGTTCTGGTTGGGTCGAACCAACAGTCATCACAACTTCACCGTTGCAATAAACTTTGGCGTCTGGGTACCAAGTAGGATGAATATCAGCTTTTGCCACAATCTTAGGTATTAGGTATTAGGTGTTAGGTGTTAGGTATTGGGGTTTGGCATGAATAGATACTTAAACCCCAGCAATGAATTATAAATCGACGTTTGTTGTTTATTTAATTTAGCGAACTTAATTGCTAACGATCGATAACCAACAAACCAAATCGATTTAGCGTTTCGAGTATTGAGGAGCTTTACGGGCTTTGTGCAGACCGTATTTCTTCCGTTCCACACAACGGGGGTCGCGAGTGAGATAACCTTCAACTTTGAGCGGTTTGCGGTTGTTGGGGTCGAGTTCGCACAATGCGCGCGCTACTCCCAATTTAACAGCATCTGATTGTCCGGTCAGACCGCCACCATGAGCGTTGACGAGGATATCGTACTCAGCTTCTAAACCCAAAGTTTCTAGGGGCGATCTCGCGGCGGAGATGTAACCACTCTGAAAGTTGAAATAGTCTTCGCCAGTTCTGCCGTTGACAACTAGTTTGCCACTACCAGGGACGAGGCGAACGCGCGCGATCGCCGATTTCCGACGACCTGTACCCCAGTAAACTGCCTTTTTGCTTGCTTCTACCATGATTATGCTTGAGGAATAGTGTTGATGACCAAAACTTCAGGCTTCTGAGCAGCATGAGGATGCTGAGTGCCTGCGTAGACGTTCATCTTGGTGAATAGGTGTTTACCCATTGAGTTCTTGGGTAACATGCCTTTGACAGCTTGTTCGATAATCCGCTCAGGAATTCGCACTTGCAGTTTCGCGAAAACTTCAGTTTTCATCCCACCGGGACGACCAGAGTGTCTGCGGTAGATTTTTTGAGTGCTTTTCTTGCCTGTGACCTGAACTTTCTCGGCATTGATCACGATCACAAAATCACCAGTATCGATGTGGGGGGTAAAAGTGGGTTTGTTTTTCCCACGCAATACCATTGCAATTTGGCTGGCGAGACGTCCGAGCCGTTGGTCGGCAGCATCAATGATGTACCACTTGGCGTCGGTAGTTTGAGTTGGTGGTAAGTAGGTTTTTTCCACGATCTTAATATCAGTTAGAGATGGGGTAGATCTTGGTGTTAGAAGTGTCTCTTGTTCAAAGAGATAATCCCAACATTGTCGATCGAGTAGTTGTGACGGGTTAGAGTTTAGGTTGAGGATTGACGATCGCCAAACTCAACATTTATAAATATCCCTAAAGTGTTGGCAATAAGAATTGGGGTTGCGTATCGTACCAGACTGACTTGGGAAAGGGCAAATCTGGATAACCGACGCGGAGCAGACATAGCCCTTTGGCTGGAGCGGAGTGCCTGACGCGCGATCTCTGTTCGGATTGCCAAATATTGGTAAATTCGGTGACTGATAAATCGCCATTGCCGACCTGAATCAGCAAACCGACTAGCAGTCTGACCATGCCATACAAAAATCCATTAGCTTGGATTTCGATCTGGACAAAATCTCCCAATTGGTGACAACCGACATCCTGAATCTCTACCCAGGAATGCGATCGACCCGAATCAGTCCGATGAAACGCAGCCAGATGATGGGTGCCGAGCATGGGTGCTACAGCGGCTTGGATCCGCTCGATATCCAGCGGTGATTGGTAATAATGCCAACTATAGGGACGGACAAACACATTGGGTTGTCGTGCCGTATAGATGGTGTACCGATACCGTCGATAGAGTGCGGAGAAGCGAGCGTGCCAGTCATCGTTAACTGCTGCGGTAGCACGGATGACAATGTCATCGGGCAACCGCGAGTTGAGGACTGAAGCCCATCGTGTCGCGGGAATGACGCTGGGATTATCAAAATGGGCGACTTGTGCCGCAGCATGAACGCCGCTATCAGTACGTCCCGCACCATAGATATTCACCGAGCGACCCAGCACTTGTTCGATCGCGTTTTCGATTTCTGCTTGAACTGTTCGGCCTTGCGGTTGCTTTTGCCAGCCACACAGGTGAGTACCTGCATACTGGATGACTAGGGCAACGCGTTCGGTTTGACTGTTAGTTATGAGTTTGTGGTTTTGCTTAGCCATTGATTCACAAATAACAGATTAGCGATTGGCTGGCTAGTTTGTCTCAACAATCTAGAGCCTTCGCCGACCGCAGCCTACATCATTTCGATGATCGCCATTTCCGCATTGTCGCCCCGACGGGGTACGGTACGGACGACGCGAGTGTAGCCGCCTTGCCGACTGCCGTAGCGTTCGGGGGCTGCTTCAAACAAAGCATGAACTAGGTCTTTGTCATAGATATATCCCAAGGCTTGGCGGCGAGCCGAGAGAGTGCCAGATTTGGCTAGTGTGACCATTTTCTCAACTTCTGGGCGCATGGCTTTGGCCTTGACCAGAGTGGTTGTGATGCGACCGTGGCGGATCAGTTCGGTTGTCAAAGACCGTAACAGGGCTTTCCGCTGGTCGGCTGGCTTGCCCAGTTTGGGCACGCGGCAGCGATGACGCATGGTGTTTTTCCTTGATTTTGTTGGTGTGGACTGGTAAATCGATCGAGTTACCTTTTGGCTGGTCGGCTTTCGGTAACTCGCAATTTACTCACTTAGATCGAGCTACCGCGAGGTATCACAATCTACTTAAACTTCGATCGAGCTACCGTGGGGCTTAACGATCTATTTAAACTTCTATCGATCAAACTACCGTGGGGACTTAACAATCCAGGAAGTCGCGATATTATCGCTCATCTCTGTAGCCCCGATCTCCTCAGGCTTTCACTGATTTATCGTGAGGTAGTTTGATCCCCAGTCGTTTTTCGAGGGCTTCAATTACCTCCTCTGCTGACTTTAGCCCGAAGTTCTTAATTTCTAAGAGATCTTCTTGGGTGTAGCCCATTAAATCGGAGACAGAATTAATCTGCGCTCGTTTTAGGCAGTTGTAGGCTCTAACCGAGAGATTTAACTCTTCGATTGGAATTTGATTGGAGGGATCTTCTTCATCTGGATATTCTGGTTGGAAAGATTCCAAGCTGATGTCCTTGAGCGGGTTGAGGAGATCGACCAAAATTTTGGCAGATTCGCTCAATGCTTCTTGGGGTGTCAGACTACCATTGGTCCAAATTTCGAGGATCAATCGATCTTTTTCGACTGCACCATCGATGCGGACATCTTCGGTCGTATAATTAACCTGCGTGACGGGCATAAATACCGCGTCAATTTGCAGCAGATCCATTGCCAGACCTTGTTCGCGGAATTTATCTACCGATCGATAGCCTTTGCCACGTTCGATCCGAAATTCCATTTCCAATTTGCCACCCTCAGCGACAGTTGCCACATATTGGTTGGGATCGACAACTTCGACTTCCGAAGGTAACTCAAAATCAGCGGTAGTAACTTCGGCTGGTCCGGTTACATTCAAGCGACCGATTTGCGGTTGCGAGGTGTAACTTTTGAGTTTGACCTCTTTCATGTTCAGCAGGAGTTCTAACACATCCTGTCTGACACCAACTAAGGTTGCAAACTCATGATTGACCGTGCCTGGTTTGACGCCAGTTTTTTCGTCTCTAATTAGTCCGGCTACTCTGACCGCCGTAATTGCTGTCCCTTCTAAGTTGGACAGCAGTACCCGTCGGAGCGAGTTGCCGATAGTTGTACCTTGACCCCGATCTAACGGCTCTAGGATGAACTTGCTATATTGACTTTGATTTGACTCGGTCTTAGACTCGACACACTCGATCTGAAACTGCGCCACAGAGTGACCCTCCCTACCCAGTTTGTACTTACTTAAACTTTTGACAGATTGCGGCGAGGTTGCCATCCAATCTTTGCGAACCTAACAACTCATAATTCATCATTCCCAATTTTGGCGATTCTCCAAAGGAGAGGCTATGCGCCAACGCCAAACCCGGTCATGCAAAATACAAATTTCCAATTAATTTAGACTCTCCGCCGTTTTGGAGGACGGCAGCCGTTGTGAGGAATTGGAGTGACATCACGAATGAGGGTGATTTCTAACCCTGCACCTTGGAGCGCACGAATCGCTGTTTCACGACCAGCTCCAGGTCCGCTGACCATCACTTCAAGCTGCCGCATCCCCTGATCCATTGCCCGCTTGCCAGCACTTTCTGCGGCTGTTTGGGCGGCAAAGGGGGTGCCTTTTTTCGCACCTTTAAATCCACTAGATCCGCTAGAAGCCCAGGAGATCACGTCGCCATTTGCATCAGAAATGGTGACGATCGTGTTGTTGAATGTTGACTGGATATAAGCTACGCCGTTAGGAACATTGCGCTTCTGCTTTTTTGGGCCAGTCTTTTTACTAGGTTGTCGAGCCATGTCGGTCTATGTATTAGAAAATGTCAATGAGGTAATCGATATAAATATCCACTGCTGTCGGGCGCGATCGCTAGACTTGGTGCGCTCGATCGAATTAGATCTTCAGGTAGTATAGCCATCGAACTAATTTTTACGGTTGCCATCCGCCTAGTTGAGCTGTGACTGGAGCTATAGACACACTAATTGGCGAGGAGTAGCATCTCGATCGATCGCCACTAATATGGGTGGAGAAGATTCTAAAGCTACTAATCGCCAATTGGCTATTGCTAGGTTGCCACAACCATCGAACCATGTTATTTCTTGCCGGGAGCTTTCTTCTTCCCAGCGACTGTAGCGCGACGACCGCGACGAGTACGGGCATTGGTGCGCGTGCGTTGACCGCGAACGGGTAAACCCATCCGATGTCTCCGCCCGCGATAGGAGCCGATGTCTACCAATCGCTTGATATTCATCGAGTCCCACCGACGTAAGTCGCCTTCGATCTGATAGTCACTTTCGACGCGCTCCCGGAGGAGGGCGACATCAGCATCTGACAAATCTTTAACTCGCGTATCCGGATTTACACCCGTTTTTGCTAATACTGCTTTGGATCGGGTTAAGCCGATACCAAAGATGTATGTCAGACCGATCTCCACGCGTTTGTCGCGAGGGAGGTCTACACCTGCTATCCGTGCCACACTTGTTTCTCCACTATACTTTGCTCTTGAAGGCGATCGAGGGGATTGAAAAGGTCTGGATGGGGACTGAAGCAACTCGCCCGACCCATTGTTTTCACTCGATCACCATGGAATCTCATCTCGGTTTCAATGACTAACTAGCAACTTGGACTAGTCATCTAACCTTGACGTTGTTTATGTTTCGGGTTGGCACAAATGACCATAACCCGACCGCGCCGACGAATGACGCGGCACTTTTCACAAATCTTTTTGACAGACGCTCGGACTTTCATGCCAATTTTGTCAACACTGCAAGCTTAATATTATAACATTTTTCAACAAATTGTCATATCGATCGCCTGACAATTTGACTGGGGACGATCCACCAGACGGGGAAAGTTGGGAGTTGGGAGTTAGGCGTTGGGAGTCGGGTGCTTACTCAGTAATGATTTGAGCAATCACCGCCCGAATTTCTCGATCGATACTAAATGGCTATTTGGATAACTATTTTTTATTCCGCAGTCGATAGGTGATTCGCCCTTTACTGAGATCGTAAGGGGTCAGCTCGACCTTGACGCGATCGCCAGGAAGAATTTTAATATAGTTGCGACGAATTTTACCGGAAATATGGGCTAAAACATTAAACCCATTATCTAGATCGACCCGAAACATGGCATTGGGCAAAGATTCTGTAACTGTGCCCTCCATTTCAATCAAATCTTGTTTAGACAAGTAATCTTTACCTCAAATTAGGATGGTGAAAAATTGAGAGCCGATGGTGAATCTTGCACTTTCAAGCTCTAGTTTTATTTTAACAGGGGCGAGGAGGCTGTTGTGTCTTTCGCTACTGCCCATATCTGAGTAGGCATCAGAATCTCCACCGCCAACACATAATCTAGTTACTAGTTAACTAGTGATTCTAAGTGGTGAGTCACTTCCGCTAACTCGCGATCTCCGTCAACACTGCGGAGAATGCCCTTGTGCTGGTAGTAATCGGTCAATGGGACTGTTTGTTCGTCATACACCACCAACCGCCGGCGAATCACATCCTCAGTGTCATCAGGACGATTTTGAATGGTGGCACGGTTGAGCAATCTTGCGACCAATCGATCTTGTGGGACGTGGATATCGATCACCAGATCGTAACTTTGGCCGATTTCGGTGAGTAATCGATCGAGAAATTCAGCTTGAGCGACATTGCGGGGGAATCCATCGAGAATCCAACCAGCATTGACAGCATCCGCTTGACTCAATCGCGCCCGAATCATATCCAATATCAGCGAGTCGGGTAATAGCTCGCCCTTATCCATATAAGCTTTGGCTTTGATACCCAGTTCAGTCTGTTCTTTGACTTGAGCGCGCAAGATATCGCCAGTAGAAATATGCGGAATGCCACAGGATTCGGCCAGAATCTGGGCTTGCGTGCCTTTGCCCGCGCCAGGGGCACCGAGAAAAATTAGTCTGGTCATAGTTTAGGTGTTAGGTGTTAGGTGTTAGGTTTTAGGCAGTATAAAGTAGAGAGTAGGCATTAGACGATTCAGGATCTAAATACTATCGATTAACGACATTCTCTCCTAAAGCCTAAAGCCTAATACCTAAAGCCTAATCCTTACCGATCATCCCTTCGTAACGTTGCGAGATCACCAGGGTTTGAATTTGTTTGGCAGTATCGATCGCAACGCTGACCAAAATCAATAGAGATGTTGCTCCAAAGCCTCGGAAAGTAGTCACACCTAGCGAACTCTCGATCGCGGTGGGTACTGTAGCAACAACACCCAAAAAGACCGCACCTAGCAAAGTCAATCGCGACAGAATCCCCGAGATATATTTGCTCGTAGCGACCCCAGGACGAATGCCAGGAATGCTCGCACCCATTTTCTTGAGATTCTGCGCCATATCCACTGGATTGACAACGAGGGAACTGTAGAAGTAGCTAAAGAAGACAATTAACACCACATAGAATGCCACATGTGCTGGCGTTCCTGGTGCCAGCACATTAGCAACATTAACCACCGCTTGACTGACAGCACTCAGATTGCCATCTGCACCCACGCTTTTACCAGCAAAAGAAGCTAGGGCACTAGGTAATACCAAAACTGAAGAGGCAAAGATAATTGGCATGACTCCACCTTGATTGAGGCGGAGAGGTAAGTAGCTAGTCCGTTCGCGCTGGATTCTACGCCCGACTTGACGACGAGCGGAAATAATCGGAATTCGACGCGTACCTTCTTGGACGAAGACGATGCCGACAGTCATCACCGCAAAGACACCGAGTAGGGCAACCGTGCGCGTCAGAATCGAGCTATCGCCACTTTGAGCGAGGTTAATAGTATCGCCTAGCGATTTGGGCAAAACAGCCACGATGTTCAAGAAGATCAATAGTGAAGCACCATTACCGATACCGCGTTCGGTAATCAGTTCCGAAATCCACATCACAAACATCGAGCCAGCCGTCAAAGCCATCACAGTACTAACGACAAAGAAAATGCCTTGATGCCCTGGAAGTGCGTAGCGTTGAAGCCACAGCGAAATCCCGATACTCTGGGCAACAGCCCAACCCACAGATATATATCGAGTGATCTGAGAAATCTTGCGCCGTCCGGCTTCAC
>NZ_JANNDR010000435.1:0-12345 GCF_031378165.1 Chamaesiphon sp. OTE_75_metabat_556 | reverse complement strand
GATAGTCTGGGTTGACTTCATCTTTGGGGACGATACCACCTAAATCTCTAGCTCCCGCAGTCAAACAAGCTAATAATAAATCGGGGGTGGGGATTAAGTTCGGTGGAATTTGGATGGCGATCTCCGCAGGTAATATCTGTCTGGCTAACCGAATTACTGTAGGTAGCTTGGTGATATCAAAACCCAAACTGGCAAAACTTTCCTGACTGCCAGGACTATAAGGCTGTAAAATTACCTCTTGAATACGTCCCCAGCGATCGTGAATATCGGCGATCGATTGGAGACTAATTTCCCAATTGGTTTCCGATTCGCCAATACCCAATAATAAGCCCGTCGTGAACGGAATTTTTAACTCCCCAGCCCAATTAAGTTGTTCGAGTCGCATTGCGGGCGATTTACTCGGTGCGTGCCGATGCACGCCTTGTAATAAAGCTGGATCGAGCGATTCTAGCATCAATCCCATCGAGACATTGACCTGCGCTAATTTCTCCATTTCACTAAAGCTCAAAGGGCCAGCATTAGTATGTGGTAAAAAGCCCATTTCTAGAGCTAGATTGCATAGGTCGTAAATGAGATCGATCCAAGCTTGACGACGTGCCGATTGGGGATGAACTTCACCACTTAAAATCAAGATTTCCCAGATATTTTGACCCTGAAGATCGGTGAGAATCTGGGTGGCTCGATCGAGTGTCATCCAAGTATCTGCACCAGGATCGACCCGGAAATTGCAGTAGCTACACCGATTGAAGCACTCGTAAGTTGGGACGATCGTATATGCGGGACTGTAGGTAATAATTTGCATCTGGTGGTTTTTGACTACCTAATGACGAAAGCAATCGATCGATATTATTACTGCGATATCCCAGGGTACCCCTATCGGCTGATTGTATAAGTCTTGTCGTTTTTTTATTCGGGGAGAACCCTAGACATAAACACGCCGCTTGTGGATACCCTGGATCTGCTCGCTAAAAAGATTTAGGTGGCGCACCATAACGAACGCGATTGTATTCTTCGACCAATCTACTTTCGGCCACCGATTTTTGTTCTTGGACTAATAGATTGCCAAATTCAACCAATCGATCGATTGTAAAATAGGGCTTGGGAAAAGTTGGCTTGATGCCACTGGCGGGATTGACGACTTCGATCGAGAGTCGCTCCAAGCCGACTTTGTGAATAAAATCCCTAATTTGTTCGTCATAAATCCGCGCCCGCATCGCTGCAAAAAAATCGACGGCTTGCTCGGGAAATCGATCGACTAAACCGACAATTTCGCGCTGGGAAATATTATCGGGCGCAAAGACACCACTGACGATCCCGATTTTGTCCTCGCGCGTCGGCACCCAATAAAACTTCTCCATCCGGCCATCCCGCACCAGTGGTGCGTAGAGCGTCGAGAGATCGTTGCCAGTCAAAATAATCGGAATTCGCGGTAATGGCGTCGAGTCATAGCTACCTGTTAACTGGTCATTCGTAGGATTGTCGGCAATATTCATCAGCGTGGCATTAACCAACTGGGTATTGACTGTATATTGGGTGCCCTGATCGAACCTGCCCGCACCAGCATCGATATCATTAATTACCAATACCGCCATCCGCCCCCGCACTTTGATGATTTCTGCTGCCTCGCGATACCGTAACCGAATCAATCGCGCCGAATCACCAGCATCAGGACTTTCCAATTCTCCCGCTGAAATGTGGATTGCCTCTACCTTCATTTGATCGAATACCAATTCGCACTGAAAAGTCTTGCCCTCGCCTTTACGCCCATGTATGCCCAAAATCAGCGGCACTTTTACCCCTGGCAGATCGAGATAATTTTTGGTGATATGGACGGCTAATTTATCCAAGAAAGCTGGTGCAACGTAATAATCCATGAGGAAGGGGATAGGGGATAGAGGATAGGGGTAGGGAATATTGGATAGTGGCTCGTGAATTAGAGTTTAACGCGCATTGCGCGTCAGGAAGCCTCCAAAAGTGGATTGTCGAGCTTTGAACAAGCCTTATCCCCTATCGAAAAACGATCGCCGTTTCCTGGTATTGTGGATGGGAGAAAATTTGAGTTGAGAAGATAAACAACATGGAGACGACTTACAAACGGGTATTGCTCAAATTGAGTGGGGAAGCCCTAATGGGCGATCTTGGTTATGGCATCGATCCGACGATCGTTCAAGCCATCGCCCAAGAAGTAGCCGAAGTCGTCGCTAGTGGTGTTCAAGTGGCCATCGTCGTCGGTGGTGGCAATATTTTCCGTGGAGTCAAAGCTTCAGCTAAAGGCATGGATCGAGCTACTGCTGACTATGTCGGGATGATCGCGACCGTCATGAATGCCATAACCCTGCAAGATGCGTTAGAACAAAAGGGTGTACCCACGCGGGTACAAACCGCGATCTCGATGCAGGAAGTAGCTGAACCCTATATTCGTCGTCGGGCAATCCGTCACCTCGAAAAAGGGCGGGTAGTAGTATTTGGAGCAGGTTCTGGTAATCCATTCTTTACTACAGATACTGCTGCTGCTCTACGAGCCGCAGAGATCGATGCCAATGTCATCTTCAAGGCCACCAAAGTCGATGGTGTTTATGATTCCGATCCTCAGACCAACCCTGATGCTAAACGCTTTCAAAGTCTGACTTTCAGTCACGTTCTCAATCAGGATTTACGAGTGATGGATAGCACGGCCATTGCCATGTGTCGGGAAAATAATATTCCGATTATCGTGTTCAATTTATTTGAACGGGGTAACATTCAGCGAGTGGTAGCGGGTGAAACAATTGGTACATTTGTAGGAGGTTCTTGTGAAATTTGCTGATGTTGAAGGTCATATGCAGAAAGCGGTTGAGTCAGTCAGCCGCTCGTTTAATACAATTCGCACCGGACGCGCAAGTGCGAGTTTACTCGATCGAGTGACGATCGATTATTATGGTACGCCGACACCACTCAAATCCCTGGCAAATATCGGGACGCCCGACTCGACGACGATTACGATCCAACCATTCGATCGCGGTAGTATGAGCACGATCGAAAAAGCCATCTCCCTATCGGATATCGGCTTGACTCCCAACAATGACGGTTCGACAATTCGCCTGAATATTCCGCCTCTGACTGGCGAACGCCGGAAAGAATTTGTCAAACAAGCCGGTAAATACGCCGAAGAAGGTAAAATCTCCATCCGTAATATCCGGCGCGATGCGATCGATTTTGTCAAAAAGCAAGAGAAAGCTAGTGAAATCTCTGAAGATGAATCTAAAGATCTGCAAGATAAAATCCAGAAATTAACTGATAAATACGGCACAAAAGTCGAACAGGTTTTAGCTGAGAAAGAAAAAGATATTATGACAGTCTAACGATCAAGATTCGTTAGCAATAGCACTTTTCGGGCAGACAGTTGCTAATCCACTAAAGATAGAATTAGTAATGATTACGCGCTGCTAGATACTGCTGAGCAGTGTCTACCCGAATGTTGCGATCGCACAACAATTAGCCTAGATCGCTGAAAACAAACTACTTATGTATGAAAATAAAAGTAATCGAAAACTTTGATGGTAGTTTCACCCTCGATTCCCAAGTTCAAGCGATCTTATTTGGGTTGCTAACTAGTGAAAAATTCCTTCAGCAAGTTGCCGAGCAAGCTGGTTGTCAATCGTTGATATTTACCGAAATCTTATTTCAACCAGTACCTTATAGCCCAGGCACGCCCAAAGGAATGCCTGCTGAGGTCGAAAAATATCACCAGTCCCCAGACCATCTAATTATTAATGTGCCGCCGAACTTTATGTTTGCGGCCAAGATCTTTCAACCAAGTCGGTTGTGTGCCATTTATCAAAAGATTAACTAGATTTTTACCGATCGCTTATTTAATATGTCAGCAAATATTGATATTCCAAGTCTGAGTGGCTTGGAATTTTTACCATATATTAATGATGCTGGCGAGTTACCAGCAAGTCTCCAAAATCAGATCGGTATTTATGCGATTTTCGATGGCTCCCAGCTCTTACAATTTGTCGGCTATTCGCGAGATATTTACCTAAGTCTCAAACAGCATTTAGTCAGACAGCCAGACTGTTGCTATTGGGTAAAAGCGACTACAATCGATCGACCGAATCGGACATGGCTCGACAGCGTGCAGTCAGCCTGGATTGCGGAAAATGCTAGTATTCCAGTCGGCAATGGTGAGGCTAATTCTGTCTGGTTAGATCCGATCTCCACGCGCCATACGATGACAGTCACCGAGCAGGCTAGCTTCGACGATCTCGATGGTGTCGCCCAAATTAAATTGCTCAAGCAAGTCGCCAGACGCGTCGAAGAAACTATTTTAACCAAACTGAAAGAACGCGGTGTCACCGCCGAAATCCGCTTCAATCCCAAGCTCAAAGAGCAAGGCTTACTAGATTTGAAATAACTATTCTCTTCGGTGCGTTACGCTTTGCGATAACACACCCTACAACTTTTTCCCCGCTCCCCGCTCCCAACTCCCAACTCCCATACGGTGGTACAGCAACTCCCAACTGACTAACTACCCGCCATGTCCATCAAAATTTGCTGAGTACTCTGTTCCTCTGTCCCTGGTTGCGGACGACGTTGTTTGTAGCTACCGTTAGAGTGCATATCCCAGGCTTGACGATTATCGGAGAGCATAATCCCCAAAATTTCTTGGAGATCGTTAGAGATTTCGGGATCTTCGATCGGGGTAATCACTTCGACACGACGATCGAGATTTCGCGTCATCCAATCGGCACTGCCAATGAACACATTGGCGTCACCACCATTCTGGAAATAATAGATCCGTGAGTGTTCGAGAAATCTGCCGATGATACTAGTGACGCGGATATTTTCGCTCACGTTTGGTACACCCGGACGCAAACAGCACATCCCCCGCACGATCAGATCGATCGATACTCCCGCTTGCGAGGCGCGATACAGATGCTCGATCGTTTTGGGATCGACAAGGGCATTCATTTTGACGACGATTCGCCCTGTCTTACCCGCACGAACGTGTTCGATTTCTCGATCGATCGAACGAGCGAATGATTCGCGGGTATTTACCGGCGAAACCAGGAGCTTTCGATAAGATTTTTGTTGCGAATAACCAGTCAGATAGTTAAACAGATCGGTGAGATCGGCACCGAGTTCCGGGCGACAACTAAACAAACCTACATCTGTATATAATTTAGAGGTTTTAGCATTATAGTTACCCGTGCCAATATGCACGTAACGGCGAATTTTCTCATCTTCCCTCCGCACGACTAGCACAACTTTGGTATGTGTTTTCAGACCGACAAGTCCATACACGACATGCACGCCAGCTTGTTCTAATTTACGGGCTAGATTAATATTATTTTGCTCGTCAAATCTGGCCTTGAGTTCGATCAATACTGAGACTTGCTTGCCATTCTCAGCCGCTTTAATTAGTGACTTGAGAATATGCGAATCGCCAGTAGTTCTATACAGCGTCATCTTAATCGCTAACACTTTGGGATCGTTAGCCGCACAAGTAATAAACCGCTCGACGGTATCGGGAAAAGATTGGTAAGGATGATGGAATAGCAAATCTTTTTGAGCGATTAAATTAAAAAATTGACTGCTGTCATCAGTCATTTTCAGGCGACGTAATACCGCTGGGACGATCGCATTCCAGGGCGGATCTTTGAGTTCGGGAATCGGTAGGGCTAAAAAAGACATCAGATCCCCCAAGCCGAGCATTCCATTGACTTCATAGATATCTTGCTCGGTGACTTCTAGCTCCTCCTGGAGCATTCGCCGAATCTGGGTTGGCATCACCGAATCGATTTCAATCCTCACTGTCGAGCCGCCTTTGCGCCGCTTCCGCAAGCCATGTTCGATCGCTTGGAGCAGGTCGTCTGCCTCGTCCTCAGCCACGCTGATATCGGCATTGCGCGTAACGCGAAAGGTAAAGCAATCTTGAATATTCATCCCCGGAAAGAGGGATTCGAGATTGTGTGCGATCAATTGTTCGAGGGGAATTCCCGTCCAAATTTGAGTACGATCGCGATTGGCTTGGAGCGGATTGGTGCGATCGATAACTTGTAATTCTGTCGGTAAACTAATAAAGCGTGGTAGTACTTTGGGCACCTTGACTCTAGCAAACAATTCTTCCCCTGTATCGGGATGTTTGATGGCGACGGCGAGATTTAAACTCAGATTGGAAATATAAGGAAAGGGATGTCCGGGATCGACAGCTAAAGGTGTTAGAACGGGGAATATTTGCTCTTCAAAATAGCTTTGTAAGTAGTTACATTGTTCTTGATTGAGATCGAAATAATCTAATAAGTAAATACCTTGTTCAATCATCGCCGGACGTAATACTGTTTCAAAATGCTGGTGTTGTTGGGTTACGAGCTGCTGTACTCGCGTGCTGGCTACGGCTAATTGCTCCGTCGGCGTCCGGCCATCTGGGGTAAGTTGACTAACTTTGGCTTCGATTTGTTGGGCGATCGCTGCCATCCGCACCATGAAAAATTCATCGAGATTGGAGCTAAAAATGCCCATGAATTTAAGTCTTTCTATCAATGGTGTCCGCTCGTCCATTGCTTCATGTAAGACTCGGCTGTTAAATTCTAGCCAAGTTAATTCGCGACTCAAATAATACTCAGGATCGGCTAAGTTGATGTCCGATCGATCTGTGATGGGCGATTTTGAGAAAGTCATCTTGCAAAGCTCCAATTTCTAATTTTAACTTTCTGGTTAGGGTTGCTCGCTATTGGTGATGTTTAAATAGTCCCGCCCACTAAAGGTACCCAAACATCACTAATTATACCTTCCTATTCTCTGGGATCTCACCTCGATCGTCGTGACTGCCAGCCTTCAGTTTGTCGATCTAGTACAAAATGCCTAAAATAGTCCAAAGTTGCTAAAAAGTATTGACGGAGAATATTTATTAAAGTACAATAGTACTATTCAGGTATTGAATTCCAAAATTTGGTAAATAGCAGGTGTAGTTAAGTTAATTCGATCGCCGATTTGGGCATACTTACTAAGCGATCGAGCTAACCTCAACAGTTAGCAATATGGTGCAGTTTTCAGACGGTTTATCCTTAAGGTAGATAAGTTATGGCAATAATCAAAGATAGCAAGACCCAAATTCTTACCGAACTCGATCGAATTTTGGCAGAGCAATCTCGATCCGGATCGAAAGTTGCCACTAAAGAAGAAGAAGCGCAACTAGCGAAGAACAAAGAAATTGTCACCAAGGCTGCGACTTATACCGTTGACACGATCGTCAAAGGAATGGCCGATTTACAGCTAGAATTTGGTAGCATCGTCACTGGCTTATCAGATCGATTGACCCTCGAAGTCGAGAAACTCACCGAAGTCAAACAATCGATCGACATTGAAACCCAACATCGCGCCGAACTCCAGCAAGTCAGAGTAGTCGCCGATGCCCTCCATATCATCACTCAAGAGCATCAGCAAAGCTTGAAAGCGATCGAACAGCAACTCACAACCGATCGTGAAGATCTAGATCGAGAGCAAGTCAGCTTGCGCAAACAGTGGGAACGAGTCGATCGGGAATATGCCGAACAACAACTAGAATCAGCCACAATTGTCACTAAAGATCGGCAAAAAGAACAAGACGAAGTGCAGTACAAGATCGTTCGCGATCGCCAGCTCCAGACTGATGCTTATACCGAAACCAAACGCAAACAAGAGCAAGAAATCCAAGATCTCGATCGCGAGCAACAAAAACAGTGGAAAGAGCGCGAAAAATTCTTGAAGGATAATCAAAAACTCGCTGAAGAAAATCTCGCCAAAGTGGCCGCATTCCCCGCTGAACTCGAAGAAGCCGTCAAAAAAGCTAGAGAAGAAGCCATCAAAGAAACTAGTAGCGATGCCAAAGTCAAAGCTGACTTGGTTGAAAAAGAATGGGAAGGCAGCAAGCAAGGCTATGAAATGAAACTGCAATCCTTAGAGCGAGTAATCGATCGTCAAAACGAACAGATTATCGCCATCACCGAGCAACTGCAAACAGTTATGAATCAAGCTCAATCATTGGCAATGAAAGCATTTGAGACTTCTGCCAAAATTAGTGAGAAAAATTAACAAGTCACTCACCAGCTAATTTTCATAAGCGATCGACAATCACAATTCTATTCACCAGTCAGCATTTGCAAATTATGGCACCAAAACCAACCGATAAAAATACTAAAGCAGAAATTTTAGCTGCTTATAGTCAACTGGCTGAAGAGAAAAAAACGCTAGAATCTGAAGTCAAAAATATCCAAAAGCAAGCAAGTACGCCTGCTCCTGCTGCCAAAGTTGTTAAAGAAGTAGTCATAACCGAACCCAAAGCCGAACCCAAAGCCATCATGAATGCAGTCCCTGCCCAAGATAAACTCAACTACACGATCGGTAGTTTAGATAGCCTCCAGCTCGGTTTTGGGGCAGCAGTAAGCGAGTTATCCGAGAAGCTAGCGACTGAAGCTGCTAAACTCGCCGAAATTCGGGCAGCAGTCACGGCAGAAGTTACCGATTTACAAGTACTGCATACTCTTGCCGTCGATGAAGACACCTTTGAAGAGCTGATCGAGAGCTACCAAACTAGTTCCAAAGCCTTTGGGGAAGAGTTAAGACTGCGCCAAGAAGCTGCCGAGCAAGAAGTCCAAAACTTGACCAAAGCTTGGCATAAAGAGCAAGAACAAAATGGGATCGCCGTTAAAGAACGGGTCGAACTCGATCGCAAAAATAGCCACCGAGAAGTTCAAGAGTATAAATACAACTTGGATCTGACTCGTAAGCTCGATCGCGAACAATACGAACAGCAACAAGCAGTTTTATATTACGAATTAGCAGAAACTAAAGAAATTCAAACCAAGGTTTGGTCTGAACGAGAATTAGCTTTAGCAGAACGGGAAAAATCATTCCATGAAGCTAAAGATAAAGTCGCCGCTTTCGTCCAAGATAAGGAAAAAGCGATCGACAAAGCCAAAGGAGAAGGTAAGGGAATTGCGACTTACCAAGCTAAAATCAAATCCGATCTCTATGCTAAAGAAGTCGAAGGCCAAAAACGCTTCTATGAAGGTCGGATCGAATCCCTAGAAGATACGATCGCCAATCAAGGCGAACGGCTCAATAGTCTCTCCAAACAACTCGAATCTGCTCTCAAACAAGTTCAAGATCTGGCTGTCAAAGCGATCGAAGGTTCGGCCAATGCCAACTCTTATCAGACGCTCAAAGAGATTACTCTAGAGCAAGCTAAATCCCAAGCTAAAACTAAATAGTCTATCGATCTCTAAAAAGTTGAGGGTATCCAGTTTTGGTACCCTCGATTTTTTGCATTCGAGGCAACTGTAATCTGGTACTATTGATCGTCACCAATTTTTTGAATTAATTGCCACCCTTGCACCTTACCTAGTATCCGTGATTGAGTTGCGAACTGGGGTGAAATATTCAGCACCCAGGCATAAGAATTTATCGGCAAATTGGCGAATTCGGTAATTTTCTTACCTAAATGTGGTGTATAAAAGCTTAATAAAATTAAGGCTTTATGCTCTTCGACACTTAGGGCATTACCTTGCTGTTTATTTTGTTTGAATCCATTTGCTTCTGCTGTATCGATGAGCAGATTTACGGGTCGATCGGCGATCGATCTCTCGATCTGTAAGCGATCGAATGCGGTTCTAAAGTCGGGGCTTTTGTCGGCAAATCCGCCTTGCCAACCAATACTCATCACGGCAAACCAGGCTGGCATCAACCAGCTAGCTAACCAGTAAGGAATGCCACCTCGTTGCCACCGCTGCCAGCAGATCCAGATTGTCATCCAGCCACCACCTAAACCGATTGCGGGTAGCGCATAGCTACGAATCTCTGGGGTAATCGCGATGCCGCTGATCGGTAGATCGATCGCCACAAGCAAACCTGCGAGTACCAGGACAAAACCCAAGCCACCAAACGCATAATTTAACCAAGTTACAAACCGATACCAACGAGGTGAATCATGCCGACTGATGCGACTGAATTGACTGAAGGCGACGGCTGCAAGTAATGCCATAAACGGCAATAATTGCATCGTGTAATAAATCATCCGCGTCCGAAATAAGCTCAATAAAATAAATAAGGCGATCGGATAACCCAAGCTCAAACTTAGATGGGAATAATTCAGAGGTAGCAGTCTACGCCACAATGTAAATGCCCCGATCGCACTAAATAATGCCCACGGAAAAATATTCAGCGGCATCATCCACAGATAGTAAAAAGGGCCAGGATTGTAAGTATCTGTCTGCGACAGCAACAGCATTTTTTCAATTAACTCTCTAGCTGGCGCGATGCTGCCGTACTGGTAACAACTCAAAATCAACCACAAGCCAGTGGGAATTGCCCCCAAAATCAAGCCTAGATAAATACCTGGATTGGTTAGAAATGTGCGATAACGGTGGCGATCGATCGTATACGGCAACAGAGCCACCAGCGGCACGAAGATCATAAAGCCCTTGAGTAAAAAGCCCCAGCCGACTGTCATCCCAGCAATAATCCCCCATCCCCAGCTAATTTTGGTTACTGTGCCAGTGGCGGGGCTTTTAGTGGCTCTTGCGAGGGTATCGGCCTGAGTCGTCAGCCCGTGCGGTGAAGATGATAAGCTAGTAGACCGAGCAGCGATCTGCAACAATGCCCAAATGCCCAATAACTCAATTGCCACTAATCCAGTATTTTGTTGTGCCGTGTGGGCTTCATTCACCCACAATCCCATCAGCATCAACAGTGCCGCACCCACCCAAGCAATCTGTCGATCGAATAGCAGCTTACCGATTTCATAGGTCAACAACACGCTGGCAATACAAGCGATCGCGCTCGGCAATCGTACGCTAAACTCATTTAAGCCAAACAGATGATAGGCTAGCGCGATCGCCCACTGAATCCCGATCGTTCGATCGTAAATGGGCACACCCCACCACTGTGGTGTCAACCAATCCCCAGTCTCCCAAATCCAGCGCGCTTGCATGGCATAGTAACCCTCATCATGGGGCATCAAACTCTGATCAAACCCATTAATCGCGAGTAATGGTATTGTGAAAACTAGCAAACTCGATCGACTAAATCGCTGCCACAGCAACAAATAATTGTGTATATTCACACTCAAGCATTAAATTGTGACCTTACCAGAATTAAGTTTACTACTAATCTCTGTTTTAGCTGGCGTATTCGGTCAGTTTTTCCTCAAGATCGGTGCTCTAAAACTCGGTAAAGTCGAGATCGCGAATGCCTTCAATCATCTGATTAGTATGATTACCATTCCCGAACTGCTCGTCGGTCTAACTTGTTATGGCACTGGTGCGATCGTCTATATTCTCCTGCTGACGCGGGTCAATTTAAGTATTGCTGCTCCCGCAATTTCACTCAGTTATATCTGTTCGGTGTTATTAGGTCATTTTTGGTTTCGTGAATCGATCGTGCTGAGTCAGATCGTTGGTTTAGCAGCAATTTCTGTTGGCGTAATTTTAGTCATTTCCCACAAATAATCTTCGATCGCTTTCTACCTAACTATGACATCAATACCCAATCCAGACTGCTTGCCCAAAATGACCGAACTGTGGCAAGAAACTATGAATTGGCAACCAACCGATCGCCAACAATTGCAGTTGCAATCTCTCTATAGCGAAGTAATTACGGCCAATCAACAACTCAATCTCACCCGCATTACTCAACCTGAAGAATTTTGGGAAAAACATCTCTGGGACTCCTTACGCGGAGTTGGCGATTTAATTAATAATCCAGCCGCGCTCCACGTCATCGATATCGGTACTGGTGCGGGTTTTCCAGGCTTGCCACTGGCGATCGCTAGACCGGATTGGCAGCTTACATTAGTTGATTCGACCGCCAAAAAAGTCGGATTTATCGAATTTATCGCTCCCGAACTCGACTTGACAAATGTGCATCCGATCGTCAGTCGGATCGAAGAATTAGGCCAAAATCGATCGCACCGCCATCGATCCGATCTCGCCCTGATCCGAGCTGTCGCTGCTGCAAACATCTGCGCCGAATATGCTTTACCGCTAGTAAAAGTCGGTGGTACGGCCATCCTCTATCGCGGTAACTGGACTGAGGAAGAAGCAACCAGTCTGGAATTAGCGGTAGCTAAATTAGGTGGTGAGATTGGCCAGATCGATCGATTCACCACTCCGATTAGTAATAGTATCCGGCACTGTATTTGGCTACACAAAACTACCGACACGCATCCATATTATCCGCGCGCGATCGGTATGCCTACGCAGAAACCGTTGTAATTGACAGGCGAGCAAATAATCGCGGTGCTGAATTCAGCGATGATTTTTTAGAGGCGATCTCCAAAATCTGGGGTAGGGGCAATTCATGAATTGCCCCTACCCCAGATTTTGG
>NZ_JANNDR010000404.1:0-6944 GCF_031378165.1 Chamaesiphon sp. OTE_75_metabat_556 | reverse complement strand
CTGCATCCAAATGTCAGACGTAAGCCAGGAACAGCTTTTTTGAGCGATCGCAACATTGCCACCGTTTCATCTATGTCGCTACTCTCTTCGCCGGGAACTCCCGCCATTCCATAGAGTTTTAACCCTTTTAAACCACCTGCTTTGGCATTAGCAGCAGCTTGAAATATTTCATCGGTTTCGAGTTTCTTATTAACGATTTTTCTAATCCGTTCTGAGCCGCTTTCTACCGCGATCGTCAGCGATTTACTATCCCGCTGGGATAGAATTTCAGCTAATCTAACCGTGACGGTATTCGTGCGAACTGAAGACACACTCAAGCGGACATCATCATATTTAGGTTGAGCTAAATGTTCGAGTAAGGCTGGGAATTCTGGATGCTGCGTCACCGATGCACCGAGTAAGCCCAATCGATTGGTGACTTCTAAGCCCTTATCGATCGCCGGAATGAGTGATTCTTCCACGCTAGCAACCCGAAATGGTAATGTCAGGTAGCTGGCTAAACAAAAGCGACACATTTCGGGGCAACTGCGGACGACTTCGACCATGAAAATACTTTCCCATGCCGCTTTTTCAGTAACCACACTGGAAACAGAAAGGGTATTACCGCGATAGGTTTGTTTGGCAATAGTTGTGGGAACATCGCTATCGATCGGGAGGATACTTGTAATTAGATTTTCAGCATATTCAACTTGATACAAGCTAGGGATATAAATCCCCGGTATTTGGGCTAGATGTCTGAGTTTAGTAATTCGATCGGCTGTCCGTACTTCCTGATAAGCATTAATAAAATTGCCAAGTAAATCTTCACCATCGCCGACTAAAATAACGTCAAAGAAGTCAGCAAAAGGTTCGGGATTGGCACTCAGAACTGGCCCTCCGCCGAAAACCAGCGGATCGTTATCGCCGCGAGCTTCACTCCGCAATGGAACTTCTAATAACTCTAATAAATTGAGAATATTCACATAATCCAATTCCCAAGACAGCGAAAATCCAACTAATTTTGGCGATCGAGGCAATGATTCGCGGACATCTGTAAATAACCGATGAACATCCACATCCGATCGCATCGCTAAAGTCGCCCATACTACCTGATAACCCAGACTCGTAATCCCAACGGTATAGGTATTCGGAAATGCAAAAATCGTCGGAATCGCAGCTCGATCTGGGGACGCGGGCGTGAATAGCAGGTGTTCGGAGTCGAAGACAGAGTTGGACACTTTTTAGAGAGTAGAGGGTGGTGTGGGGACTGGGAGAGGAGGGGACGGGGGGACTGGGAGCAAAAAGATCGTTCCAAAATCCATTCACTATCCACTATCCACTATTCACTACCCCCTAAAGCCTAAAGCCTAAAGCCTATTTTGTTTAAGCTTTGTTACCTTGTGACAAAAAGATGGCGAAATTTGCCGAAAATAAGGGCGATAGCTAATTGTGGCTGAATCCTTTTTAAAAACCAGTTACTCCAAACAGGAAAAGTAATTATGGCACTGCAACGTGGTTCAAAAGTTCGCGTCCTCCGCAAGGAATCATACTGGTTCCAAGATGTCGGCAGCGTCGTCTCGATCGACCAAAGCGGCATCAAGTATAACGTGATCGTGCGTTTTGAAAAAGTTAACTATAGCGGCTTCAGCGGTAGTGCTGGAGGCGTCAATACCAATAACTTTGCCGTCAGCGAGTTGGTGGAAGTCTCCGCACCCGCAGCTAAAAAAGCTGCTGCCAAATAGACAACGATCGCGACTGGCAACTGAGGAGGCGATCGATCTATACTAATCTCGGTTAGTAAGATCTAACTTACTCCCTAGTTACCAGTCTAACCATTAATGCCAGAATTACCTGAAGTTGAGACAGTTCGTCGCGGGTTGGATCGATATACACTCGATCGAGCGATTACTGGCACAGAAGTCTTATTACCACGGACGATCGCGCATCCCGATACGCCAGCAGAGTTTGACTTTGGCCTCCACAACACCAAGATCAAGACTTGGCACCGACGGGGCAAATATTTATACGCACAATTAGTCTCAACGGACGCCCAGCAAGCCGCTGGTTGGTTGGGAGTACATCTACGCATGACAGGGCAATTGCTGTGGGTAGAGAGCCAGACAGAGCTACACAAGCATACCCGCGTGAGATTATTCCTGGGCAAGGATTGGGAAATTCGGTTTATCGATCAGCGCACATTCGGCCAGATGTGGTGGATTCCGCCCAGCCAGCAGCCGGAACAGGTGATGACAGGGATGGGGAAATTAGGGCCAGAACCATTCGATCCGGCATTTAGTGTCGAGTATCTTGCCACCAAACTTCAGAAATCCCAACGCAATATCAAAACCGTCATTCTCGATCAAAACTTAGTCGCCGGATTGGGCAATATCTATGCTGATGAAGCTCTCTTTATGAGCAAAATTCATCCCAACACCCCTGCAAATCAACTGACGATTTCTCAGGCTAAATTATTACGCGAGTCCGCCATCAAAGTCCTTCAAACCTCGATCGATCAAGGCGGCACCACTTTTAGTAATTATCTTAATGTCCAGGGCACCAACGGCAATTATGGAGGCATGGCGTGGGTTTACAATCGTACCAAGCAACCCTGTCGCATCTGCGGTACCCCGATCAAGAAAATTAGGTTAGGTGGCAGAGGGACGCACTATTGTCCTCGGTGCCAAGGTATCGATCGATATTAACTTGGCTCCAGCACAGCTCAAAGCATCGTATTTTGACAAGCGACCTGACACCAGCAGCAGCACCTAGCTCACACAAATAGTTGGAGGTTCAAAGACGTACGTCATCAAACTACATTAATAGAATAAGAGTTGTGACTAATTCAAAGTTTGTGTTTCTGTTTAAATAACAGTAAGCAAGGACACTTTATTACAAAACGCTACTTAAGAGTATGACTGTCAAAGCTAGAAAAATCAAACAATTAAACATCAAAATTCCTGATCAAGAGCTGTCAATCTTGGAGGACTTTACCGAAAAGACGGAAAGAACAAAAACAGACGTTATTCGCGAATTTATTAGAGCTTTATCAGCTAAAAATTAACTTTAAAGAGCTAATTGAGCGATAAATTCTGACATTGCTATTGGCAACGATAATCGCTGTGCGCGGATTGAAGCTCGTCTAAAGCAATTATATTTGTTCTGCGGCACCCCGATTGCCAAAATTCAGATTAGGTGGCCGAGGTATTCATTATTATCCTCAGTGCTAAAGAAACAATGAAGTCCGATTTTAGTAGCATGAGTGCGATCGAGTCAAGAACCGAGCCGACCGCCGCTACCAACCATATTTTGCTAGAATTTCTTGATAATTCTGGCGATTTTTATGACCGAATTTTTCACTGACGTAGAGATTGATGAATTGTCAACAGAGAGGGACAGTTAAAAGTATTGAGTCGTTGGCTCGATCGCCTACCGTTTCGATCGATAGTAAAATTAATAGCCACAGGTCTGGGACTAGAATTTGGTGGTGAGGATTTACGGGGGTTGGTATTGATAAAGATCGAAGCATCCATTTGTCGAGACAGTTCCGGTCGATCGAGTAAATGAAGCAATGGTTAGCATCAACAGCAGCTCGCTCTCGAATTGTTTTGAAACATTAGCAGCATTAATCAAACTCAAGCTTGCCAGCACAATGTAGTTAACTCTGACAAGCTGGTAAAGATCGATTCAGACCCCAGGATCTGGCAACCGACTCGGCTGGAGATATTCTTCAGCCAAAATTGTTGATATAATATTAGCTACTATAAATCGTCAGGGTCGGTGGTTGGATTGCGAAATTAGGCGGCAATCTCCAGCTCCAAAATTCTCAAACAACAGACCATCGGCATCAGGCTCACAGCAAAACCTTATCGATCGGAAAGTAGCCCAACATACAGAAATGCCGTAAAAATCCTGTTACAAGCTATAGATCGACATTATTCGCATCATTTTCAATTTCGAGATCCGATCGTTGGCGTAGCCTACCGGAGGTAATCTACACCCCAGACAGCTTAGCTTTGACTCAACGCGAGCATGAGTCTCCGATCTAGCTAGAAACTATCTCTACTCGCGAGTCTCTCCAAAACTATTAACTTCTCGATCGCTCTCCGCACGATACAACTATGAACCATTCAGACAATCATTGGCACATGAACCATTCCACTCCGACAACTGTTGCTAACCAAGTCCCTTATCTCGGTCCGCGCTGGTTGGTAGAAGAACGGGATGCTTGTGGCGTCGGGTTTATTGCGTGTCCGGCAGGGGAAGTCAGTCACAAGCTGATCGAGCAAACATTGACGGCGTTGACTTGTATGGAGCATCGCGGCGGTTGTAGTGCCGATCGCGATTCTGGTGATGGTGCGGGGATTTTGACGCAAATTCCGTGGGCATTATTTGACAACGTATTACCCGCAAGTGTAGATCGCGCCAAGCTAGCTGTAGGGATGCTATTTTTGCCTCAGGATGCTCGGAAACGGTCTGTAGCCAAGCAGATCGTTGCTGAGGTAGTTGGTAAAGAGCAGTGTCAATTAGTCGGTTGGCGGGAAGTTCCGGTCAATCCAGCGACATTAGGCATCCAAGCGCGCGAAAATCAGCCGTACATCGAGCAGATGGTGATTGCGGGCACTACGGCTGGAGATGAATTGGAGCGGCAGTTATATCTCGTCCGCCGCAAGATTGTCAAAGCTTTGCAAGCTGAAGGTACCGTTAAGCCTGGTGATGATTTTTATATTTGTTCGTTATCCAGCCGGACGATCGTTTACAAAGGAATGGTGCGATCGGCTGTATTGGGTGAATTTTATAGTGACTTGACCAATCCGGCGTTTACAGCAGCATTTGCGGTGTATCATCGACGGTTTAGCACCAACACACTACCCAAATGGCCGCTAGCGCAACCGATGCGGGTACTGGGACACAACGGCGAAATTAATACGCTCTTGGGCAATATTAATGGGATGACCGCGCGGGAAAGCGATCTCAATCATCCCCTGTGGAATGACCGATTGCGGGAATTGCAACCGATTCTGAATTTGGATAATAGCGATTCGGGGACATTAGATAATGTCTTGGAACTGATCGTGCGATCGGGACGGAGTCCGATCGAAGGGCTGATGATGATGGTACCAGAGGCGTACAAGAATCAGCCGGAATTAGATAAATATCCTGAGATTACCGACTTTTACGAGTATTATTCAGGTTTGCAGGAAGCTTGGGATGGACCAGCCTTACTCGCCTTCTCGGATGGGAAGGTAGTTGGCGCGGCACTCGATCGCAATGGCTTGCGGCCAGCGCGGTACTGCATTACGAAGGATGGTTACATCTACGTCGGCTCTGAAGCTGGGGTTGTCGATTTACCTGTAGATCAGATCGTCGAAAAAGGTCGGCTCGGCCCTGGTGAAACGATCGTTGTCGATCTCGAAACCAAAGAGATTCTCCACAATTGGGAAGTTAAACAGCGAGTAGCCGATGCTCATCCCTATGGGGCATGGCTGAAAGCACATCGCCAAACACTCACCGCGCAACCTTATGAAGCGAGTTGTCGGGTAGAATCACTCAGTTTGCTCAATCAGCAGACAGCATTTGGCTACACCGAAGAAGATATCGCGATGATCGTCAACGACATGGCGGAAAACGGCAAAGAGCCAACATTCTGCATGGGCGACGATATTCCGTTGGCCGTATTATCCGAAAAAGCGCATCCTTTATACGACTATTTCAAACAACGCTTCGCCCAGGTGACTAACCCGGCGATCGATCCGCTGCGGGAAAAATTGGTGATGTCGCTGGATGTCAGCCTGGGGAAAAAAGGCAATTTACTCGAAGCCAAACCCGAATTTGCGGGATTCCTCAAACTCAATAGCCCCATCATCAATGAAGCTGAATTAGAAATCGTCAAAGCATCGCCCCTCGGTAGCGAGATGCTCTCGACACTCTATCCAGTCGCCGATGGCGCACAAGGCTTGAAACAAGCGATCGACAGGCTGTGTCATGCGGCTCTCAAAGCTGTCAATACTGGCAAACAAATCCTGATCCTCAGCGATTGGTCAAATCATGGTTTAACCGATGAGATTACTTATATCCCGCCGCTGTTAGCCGTCGGTGCGGTGCATCATTATCTGACTCAACAAGGATTGCGGGCGCGGATATCGCTCGTCGTCGATACCGCCCAATGCTGGAGTACCCATCATTTCGCCTGTCTGATTGGCTTTGGGGCATCCGCTGTCTGTCCCTATCTCGCCTGGGAATCCGTGCGGAGTTGGTGGTGTGGTTCCAAAACTCAAGCCGCCATCGGTCGGGGCGAAATGGATATTACCATCGACAAAGCGCAGGCTAATTACCGCAGAGCGATCGAAGATGGCTTGCTCAAAATCCTCTCAAAAATGGGAATTTCCTTGCTCTCATCCTATCAAGGAGCGCAGATCTTTGAAGCGATCGGGATCGGGCGGGAAGTCCTCGATATTTCCTTCAAGGGGACAACTTCACGGATTGGTGGCCTGACGATGGCTGATGTCGCCCGCGAAACCATGTCCTTCCATCACAAAGCTTTCCCCAAAGAACTCAAGAAACTCGAAAACCTCGGATTCTTCAACTACCGCCCCAGTGGTGAGTACCACATGAATAGTCCCCAATTGGCGAAAGCTCTGCACAAAGCGGTAGATGCTTACCCCAACCAAGCGGGTTATGACCACTATCAAACCTACAAAAAATATCTTCAGGAACGCCCTGTCACGGCTCTACGCGACCTGTTAGACTTCAAATCCGATCGAAACTCCATTGACATCGAATCAGTCGAGTCTGTGACCGATATTGTCAAACGGTTCTGTACAGGTGGGATGTCTCTCGGCGCACTCTCTCGCGAAGCTCATGAAGTCCTAGCGATCGCTATGAACCGGATCGGCGCGAAATCCAATAGCGGCGAAGGCGGCGAAGATCCCGTCCGCTACAAAACGATCGATGATGCCGTCGAAGGT
>NZ_JANNDR010000381.1:0-13056 GCF_031378165.1 Chamaesiphon sp. OTE_75_metabat_556 | reverse complement strand
GTGAAGCGCGGCTAAATTGGGAAAAGTGTCAACCATTGCAGGCTGGGATTGCCGAAGCGGCAGCCGAGATGGGCAACACCGGACGGGTACTAGTCCGCGCCTCTGGTACCGAACCGTTAATTCGGGTGATGGTGGAAGCCGAAAGTATGCAAAAAACTGAATACTGGACGAAATATCTAGTCGCGATCGTCGAGAAACATTTCTAGAACGATTTTTAAGGACGCACCCATATCCCAAAAATCCGGTAGGGGCAATTCACGAATTGCCCCTACCGGATTTTTGGGATTAGCCGAGATGGCATTAGATATTTTCTGGATCGATACCCAATTCCCGTAACTTGGCAGCTAATCTTGCTGATTGCTGCTGAAGATCGTTAGCTCTTTGCTCGGCAGTTTCCGCCCGCTGTTCGGCTGCCTGACGACGAAGATCCACATCCACAAAACTTAGGAACGGCTGCCCATCAGGGCGATCAATTTCCAGTTCGCCAGCTTCAAGTCTAAAGCGAATTCCCAGCAGCGGACTAGTCCAGTTAGTTGGTTCCTCAATCGATTCCAATCGATCTCCATTGCTCACCCAACCCGCAAAATCAATGCGATCGGGATCGTAGATATAATACTCATTCACACCATATTGCTCGTAAAATCGCAACTTGCGATTCATTTCGCCCATCCGATTGCCTGGCGAGAGAATCTCAAATACAACCTGGGGGGCAATCCCTCCCTCTCGCCACTGCTGATAAGATCCTCTGTCTCCTTTCGGTCTACCCAGAGCCACCATCACATCGGGAGCTTGACGAATGGTATTATTGCCCTCAACTGGATACCACAGTAGATCTCCTGCCACAAACACATCAGGATTTTGGGCGTAAATCAGTTCGAGATTTTCTTTAATCGTGACAATCCACCGGAATTGTTTGGTATTATCGGACATCGGTAAACCGTCACGATCTGGATAAATAATGTTGGCCGTAGCTTCTGTGGGAGTTTGAGCAATCATGGTTATCTACTCGATCGATCTGTTTTGATCATACCAAATCGTAAATTTACACTCCAAAAAACCGCTCCACCGCAGTCAGAATCTGCGTCGCAGCCGTCCCATCTCCAAATGGATTAATAGCCGTCGCCATCGTCTGATACGCTTGCGGATTGCCGAGCAGTTCGCTAGCTGCGGTGGTAATTCTATCGACATCCGTGCCGACTAATTTTGCAGTCCCGCCCATAACGGCTTCAGGACGCTCGGTAGTGTCTCGCAGTACCAAGACAGGCTTACCCAGGCTGGGAGCCTCTTCCTGAATCCCTCCGGAGTCGGAGAGCAGCAGATAGCTGCGCTGGATCGCACCGACGAGTTGGCGATAGTCGAGCGGTTCGGTGAGGAAAACGCGAGGATGATCGCCCAAAATTTGGGTCAATGGTTCGCGGACGGTGGGATTGCGATGTAGAGGTAGTAATAGTGCCGTATCGGGGAATTTTGCTAAGATCTGGAGCATGGCGGCTCCGATACTTTGCAATGGTTCGCCCCAATTTTCGCGCCGATGGACGGTAGACAGAATCACCCGATATTTGCTCCAGTCCAAGCCAGGGATATCGCATGGCGGCTGGGATTTGGCGACAGTTAGGAGTGCATCGATAACCGTATTTCCCGTCTGATGAATTTCGCCCGTAACGCCAGATTTGTGGAGATTGGCGACAGCGAGGCTGGTGGGGGCAAAATGGAGCTGGGTAATTTGGGAAATCAAGCGGCGATTGGCTTCTTCGGGAAAGGGATTGTAGATATTATCCGTCCGCAGTCCGGCTTCAACATGCCCGATCGGGATTTGTTGATAAAATCCAGCTAGGGCGGCAGCAAAGGCGGTAGTGGTATCACCTTGGACGATCACTAGGTGGGGTTCGATCTCTTTGAATAGTTTTTCTAATCCTTGCAAGCTGCGCTGGGTAATATCGGTCAGCGTTTGTTGATGCTGCATGATATCCAAATCGCGATCGGCCCTCAGCCCAAAAATCTCCATCACCTGCGCGACCATTTCCCGATGTTGCCCAGTTAAGACCACCTGGGTGGTAAATTTGCTTGACGCCTGAAATGTCCGAATCACCGGAGCCAATTTGATCGCTTCGGGACGAGTGCCGAGGGTAAAACAGACGCGCATCATAAGCTAAAGCTAATAAGTGGTAGATAGTCGATCTTGAAATCTGCGCAAGGATGGAGATTTACACCTTATCATCCTACCTGTGGCGGACTCGTTTTGACTCATCGCAATTTTAGTCGATCGACTGGCGATCGAGTACACAATAAAAAAGCTCGGTCATGACCGAGCTGATAGTAAGATTGGTTAAAAATAACTAAAATTGAAATAAGAGATTTGCGTTTAAGAGTCAATATCGCAGGTCAGCGGGCAAGTTGCATAAGTAGTGGTGCTGACAGGATTTGCGTCACCATGTAACCAGCTCAACCATCGGACTTCTTGGGGATGGATACCTTTGGTGGTCAGAATTCCCGCACCGACAACCACCGCTAAAATATTTAAGGCGATCGTGCCACCAGCGACTAATAGTACGGCACTAACCGGCAGAATTGGGTGCAACGTAATTGACAATAATGCTCCCACAGTAGCCATCAAAACAACCAATGGAAAACCAACTACTAACAGAGTAACTGTCAGCGCAAAACACCAAATCAAGAAGCTCTTAGCGGTAGCGATGTAACGGCTTTTACGAATGGTGCGATTTTTAGTTAGTTGCATTTTATTGGCTCCGGCTATCTAGATGGATACTGGCTAAAACTGATGCGTTTTGGTCAATCCCATGTCGGGGATCAATTTAACCTGGTGATATCAATATAGATAATCCCACCAAAAATAAGTGGCTATGTTAAAAAAACTTTACATGATTATTAATCTAGCCAGTCAAAAATGGCTGTGAAAATCTGCTAATGCTTAGTAATTATTTGCAAATATTTTTTGAAGCAATTTAATGATGGCAGCGTCTCTTCAGAGCCGCTCTCAGTGTGAACCATGCCAAAAAAGTGGACAACAAATCGTGACCATGCCAAACGACAGCAACGCCCAATGATGGAAGATGAGGTGGTAGCAGCACAATTAGAACAGCTAGTCACGCCAGCAGTGTTAGCACAAACGATCTCCAGCGCAGTTTCGGAAACTCTCGAACCCGCGATCGTGTCCTAAAACTAGGATAGGATGGTGAAGCGTGTAGTTCGCTAGCTATCCTGTTTTGTGCAATGTCAATCCTGAGGGCAAGATCGGTGTTTTTTAGTATCGTCATTCCTACTTACAACAGACTCCCCATCCTCCAGCAATGTTTGCGAGCATTGGAACTGCAAACCTGCGATCCGACGATCGTCACTGGTTATGAAACGATCGTCGTCGATGATGGTTCGACGGATGGGACGATCGAGTGGTTGCAAGCTAGCGCGAGCGAACTGCCGCATCTGAAAATTTACGAACAAGCTCACAAAGGTGCCTCCGCCGCCAGGAATTTTGGCGTCGAGCAAGCGACAGGGGACACGATTATTTTCATCGATAGCGATATCGTGGTGACGCCGACATTCCTTCAAGCTCATGCCGATATGCTGCTCCAGAAACAACAGGAATTAGGTAGCGATCGTGTCTTTACTTATGGAGCGGTAATTAATACTGCTAATTTTGAATCACCAACGAGCGAACCTTACAAGCTGCTAGATTTTTCTAATGCTTATTTTGCCACTACAAATGTGGCGATCGCCAGACATTGGTTATTAGAAGTGGGTTTATTCGATCTCGATTTCGATCTCTATGGCTGGGAAGATTTGGAACTGGGCGTCAGGCTCAAGAACCAAGGGATTGAAATGGTTAAATGTCCCGCAGCGATGGGTTATCATTGGCATCCGGCTTTCTCGCTCGATCGAATTCCCCGCCTGATCGAACAAGAAATCGAGCGCGGTAAAATGGGGGTGATTTTCTATCAGAAACACCCGACGCTGGATGTCAAAATCACGATCCAAATGACCATTTTTCACAGAATTTTGTGGAATATACTCTCGCTGGGTGGCGCGCTTAACGAACGGACGATGAAGCCATTATTGCAATGGACGATCGATCGCGGCAATCCCCAATTAGCCGAACAATTTGCGCGGATTTTTCTCAATCAGTACAGCGTTCAAGAAGTACATCGGGCTTACCAACAAAGTCTCAGAGCGATCGAGCGGTAACGAGCGATTAATTGTCTTAGCGATAATGGATAGCCATGATTAAAGCGATTAATAAATTAATTTTGTGGCTGTGGATTGGCACCACTTCATTACTAGATTTATCGCTAGTCATCTTTACCTTGCCGACGATCGCCCGGGTCAATTACTTTAATAGTGCGGTTTCTGTCGTAGATAGTATCTCCAATCAGCCCATTTATTTATTGGCGATCGACCAAATTGGGATCTCGTTGTTATTCTTGTTATTTGGGATGGTATGGGCGGCGATCGTCTTAATTGCCACAGAGCGATTATTAGTATTTTTAGCCTTTCCCACACCAAGAAATAACAGGTTCAGTCGGTTGAGTTTGACCTTATTTAAGCTGGCTTTGGTGGCGATCGTGTTGACGATTCTCATCGGTAATATCAGTCTGATTTACGACCAAATTCAAGGACGAGCGGGACTCGATCGCAATTAGATGTGGATATCTAAAGCCGATCGCACCTGGGCAATCGGTACTTCCCACCGGAGAGTCCAATCTACCCCAAATAGCGGCTGTGCAGCTTTACCCATCATCCAGCCAGTTGTCAGTGCGTTCAGATAACCATCGGCAACTTCAATATCATAAATCGCAGCTTTGAGGAGATTTTTGGTCATCAGTGCCAGCCAAAATCGCGATAACTGGAGTTGAGCGACACAAAATGCCTGCAACTTAATTTCTCCCAGCATATCAATAGGACTGCCGGTCATCACATGCCAAATATCGTGGGTTTCCCGCATGTGACTATCGATAAATTCAGCTTCATTAGTAGCAGGTAAAGCCGCAAGGTGTTGTAACTGATTGCTCAACATATAGTCAGCATATTGGTAGCCTAAAGTATCGACAGGCAATTGATGTAAAGCCAAGAGATCGATCGACCCCAAAGACTTGCGAGCGACCAAAGCAAGCTGACTCTGGGGGTGTTGGGAAAGATGCTCGATGGTGAGGGCTAAACTGTGAGGATCGCGGCTGGCGGTAACGAGTCGATCGATCGCTGTGAAATCACCATCTTCAGCTTCGGTAATGGCGACAACACTAGAGAGCAGCGACTGTTGCCAAGTATCTGGTTTTTCGAGAGTATTCAACATAGTTAAAGATGGTTAATGGTGAGGTCTACTTATCAATACGTGCTCCCCGCACAAATGGATCTCAAAATCTTCATTTTGGCGATAATTAACGCACTGATTAGGCGTTGCCGCCTTGAGACTAGAATCGATCGAAACCTCAACTCCCAAAATTGTAGCCAACTCCCGCAAGGATGCCGACATCGGCCTGACGATTAGCTGGAAAACCAGCATTGACGCGGACTGTACCTGTAAAATTTCTGGAGACGGGAATATCGATACCGCCAGAAATCGCTGGACTAATAGACAAACCCCCGTCGTATCGCAACATTGCTCCGCCACCAATAAATGGCGAGATCGTGGTTTGTCCGGCACCATTCCGAATTGGAAAATCGGCACTGACAATAATCATCGAAGTGGGCGGTTTACCGCCAAACACGATCGTCGCATCATGCAAAGAGAAGTTGTCGGAGAATCTCACCTTGGTTAGGATTGCGACGCCGCCCGTGCCGAGTGCTGTTGTATTCCCGCCCAACCCAATTCCGGCGCCGATACTCAGATAACCATTATTTTGATAACCGATGTTTGTTGCTGGCGGAACTGACTCAGCAGCGGCTGTACTTGAGATCGCCAGACTAGTTAGACCACAGAGCGTCAGTTGCCAGCACTTGGTAAAAGATTGGGACACTTTGAATTGAAGGTAAGGATTATCTAGTTATACGTTCCAAAATCGCTGGTGGATCTATGTCGATCAAACCAGTATCTATGTCTGATGGAGGATTGCCAAAAAGACTTAATTTAGGTTCGATAAAGATCCATTCCCACACTAGCAGCGTATAACCATTCAAATCGATTTGAGAGCTACTAGTGTAAGTGGAGTAAATCAATGAATCAAAATTCTCCAGGTATTTACCTGACAGCATTTCAACGCCAACTGTTAGGGGAAAGCATCGATAAAGACATCCCTGCTGCTCATCGACAGCGATTGGAGATCGTGCTGCTCACAGATGCCGGAAAAACTCAAGCCGAAATCTGTCGGAGCTTGGGGTGTTCGGCGGCGACAGCTAGTCGCTGGATGCAGCTTACCAAAGCTGGCTTGGCGCATCAGTATCTAGATTATCCGGTGGGAAGACCCAAACTTGTCACGGATGAATATATTGAATTCTTGCGCGAACTGCTCAAGCACAGCCCCAGAGACTACGGTTATCCGTTCAAAACCTGGACGGTAAGTTGGCTGGGAAAACATATCGCCAAGGAGAAGGGGATAGCAGTCAGTCAGAGCCATCTCAAACGGGTGATGCGGGAATTGGGATTATCGACTCGAACAGCGGCACAGCAGCCGTCTAGCCAGCCTAGTGCGAACATTTTGATCGCCGATCTCTCAGATTTGCCCGATGATTGCCAAGCAGAATTGGAACTTAATTTATTTCACATCCAGCTAGATACTCAGATTTATGGTTCAGCAGCGCATGTCTACCGTTATTTCGCCTCAGCAGTTCGACGAGATTTTTCAGGTCGCTATTACCCCACGGGACTATCAATATTGTCTTAAAAATGCCCGATTGCTTAGTCCCGAGTTGGGCAAGTTATGGACGATCGCAAATATTACCGCTGGACTGTACATCATCATCACTGGCAAGGTACGGTTATTAGACGATGATGACGAACCGATCGCGTCTTTAGGCGTGGGGGCATATTTTGGCGAATATACCTGTTTTTCGACTGAAGATTTGGCTATTTATACTGCGAGGGCGGGTGTCAATGTGCAGATCTGGTTTTTGCCACAGGAAGTACTAAACTCGCTCATCGATAAGTATCCGAGTATTCGACAGCAGTTATGGGAAACAGTTCACAGCCGCTGTGGTGAGCCAAATTTGGCGATCGATGCTCCTGCCAGATTTGAGCCGTCTATTTCGGAATCTGCTCTAGTACCATTTGAATTGCCACCCAATCGATCGAGCAAGAAGATTAGTAAGGCATATTTTCCCAATCCCGTCCAGACAGCGGGACATCTCTGGCAACGAGTCACCCGTCGCTATCCTTACTATGCTCAACAGAGTGCCTCAGATTGCGGTGCGGCTTGTCTGGCGATGGTGGCGCGGTATTGGGGGAAGAAGTTTAGTATCAATCGGTTGCGAGATCTGGCAAAAGTCGATCGGAATGGCTCGTCAATCAAGGGATTATCAGCGGCGGCGGAGAGTATTGGGTTCTCAACTCGCCCGATTAAAATTAGTCTCGATCGATTGGCTACTCAACCATTACCGGCGATCGTCCATTGGCAAGGTAGACATTATATCGTCGTCTATGCCATTACCAATACACAGGTAATTGTTGCAGATCCGGCGATCGGTCAACGGACTCTAAGCTATGCAGAATTTCAACAGGATTGGGCTGGTTACGCGCTGATTTTGCAACCATCGGCTTTACTCAAGGATACCGAGGATAGTACTACCCCATTTTGGCAATTCTTTGAATTGCTCAAGCCCCATCGGGTGGTAGTAATGGAGATTTTTATTGCTTCATTCTTCATTCAAATCTTTGGACTGATTACGCCATTATTTACACAATTAATTCTCGATCGAGTAGTAGTCCAAAAGTCAGAATTAACCCTTGTCACTGTCGGGGTAGGGCTATTTATCTTCAGTATGTTTCGGGTGGCGATGATGGGCTTGCGCCAGTATTTGCTCGATCATACGTCTAATAAATTAGGCTTAGCCCTAATTGTTGCTTTTATTCGCCACACGATGCGATTACCATTGAGCTTTTTCGAGTCGCGATATGTAGGCGATATCATGTCTCGCGTTCAAGAAAATCAGAAGATCCAACGGTTTTTGTCTGGCGAAGCAACCACAATTTTGCTCGATCTGCTGACGGTGTTTATTTATCTGGGAGTGATGTTTTGGTATAGCTGGCAAATGGCTTTACTATCACTATTAATTATCCCACCATTCTTTTTGCTAGCAGTTATTTCCACACCTTTCTTACAGAAAATTTCGCGCGAAATTTTCCATGATTATGCAGAGGAGAATAGCTATCTAATTCAAGCTTTGACTGGAATTAAAACAGTCAAAGCTACCGCCGTCGAGCAAAATGTCCGCTGGAATTGGGAAGAGTTGTTTCATAAGGCAATTAAAACCAACTTCGGTGGGGAAATGATTGGTAATCGGCTCCAGATTTTTAGTAATACGATCGATGCGGCGATTACTAGTGGAATGCTCTGCTTCGGGGCTTATCAAGTGATTAAAGGTCAACTGACGGTCGGTCAATTAGTTGCTTTTAATATGTTGTTAGGCAATATCATTCAACCTTTTCAACGCTTAACTGTGCTGTGGAATCAGCTTCAGGAGGTGTTGATTGCAATGGAACGAATTAATGATGTCCTCGATGCCGAACCGGAGGAAGATCTCCATCTCCGAGCTAGACAGTCACTCCCACCACTACAGGGTCATATTCGGTTTGAGAATGTCACCTTTCGCTATCATCCTGAAGGCGATGAGAATATCTTAGAAAATCTCTCTTTTGAAGTGAAACCAGGGCAAATGGTGGCATTAGTCGGGCGCAGTGGTTCGGGGAAAACGACGATTTCCAAACTGGCATTAGGGTTATATCCGGCTACAGATGGGCGGATTTTAGTCGATGGTTACGATCTGGCCAATTTGTCCCTGCGTTCCCTCCGCCAACAAGCGGGAGTTGTCGATCAAGATACATTTATGTTTGGCGGGACGATTCGAGAAAATATCAGCTTGAGCAAACCTGGAGCAGATTTGAATGAAGTAATTGAGGTGGCAGAATTAGCAGGAGCGGATGAATTCATTGCTAAATTACCGATGGGTTATGAAACCCAAATTGGGGAAGGTGGTGGCTTACTTTCCGGCGGACAACGCCAACGAATTGCGATCGCTCGTGCCCTCATGGGCAATCCACCATTATTAATCATGGATGAAGCAACCTCACATTTAGACCCTGAATCAGAACGGATCATTCAAGAGAATCTGAATACGATTCTCAAGGGGCGGACGACTTTAGTCATTGCCCATCGACTCTCAACAATTCGCGCTGCGGATCTAATTTTAGTGCTAGACAGAGGTATTTTGATCGAGCAGGGAACTCACAGTGAATTGATTGCTAAAAAGGGTCATTATTACTATTTCAATCAACAACAGTTAGAACCAGCATAGATCTACCCACCCCACCCTACGGGCACCCCTGTCTTGTCGGTTTTTTTATTCGGAGGGAACCTCCGAATAAAACCGCCGCTCCCAAGAGGGGATTTTACCACTAGTAGAAAACTATCTTAACAGCAAGAAATTATGTCTGAAATATTCAACGATCGAGAAATTGAAGTAGCGTCATCAGCCGCGATCGAGTTAGTGCCAAATCGCCCCGCTGAGATGGTTGGAGTAGAAGATTGGTCGGATACGGTCAAAGATGCGATCGAGGCGTTGCCGATGGTCTGGACGCGGGGACTGTTTTACCTGCTACTGCTATTTACTTGTACTATCCTCCCCTGGGCAATGTTATCAAAATTCGATGAAACGGGAGCGGGGCGGGGCCGGATTGAGACGAAAGGTTCTTCCAATCGGCTAGAATCAGCGACATCGGGACAGGTAATCGCCGTGCGGGTGCAGGAGGGGCAATCGGTACAACAGGGACAGGTATTGCTCGAACTTGAATCCGATGCCGTCAGGGCAGAAGTTCAGCAAGCTAGCACTAAACTTGAAGGGCAAATGAGTCGGCTTTCGCAACTGGGTATTGCCAAGAATCAAGTTGCAATTGCGATCGCGACTCAGCAGCAACAAAATAAAGCCCAAGCTGTGGAAAAACTCGCTCAATTCGAGCAAGCCCAGCAAAATTTGGCAGACAAACAATCGAGTGCGCCGTTGTCCGAAAATCTCAAATTAATTCAACTCGATCGAGCTGGCAAAATTCTCACAGATAGTAAGGCTAACTTACTGATTCAAACAACTGAAAAAGCCGCTCAACTCCGTCAAGCCCGTCAACGACTTGCCGCCGCTAAGACATCTCTGATTATTAATGACAGCAAATATCAGTGGAGTCTCAAAGAATTGAAGCGTTATCAGTTCCTCCACGAGCAAGGCGGTATCCCTGAAGTTAAATTGGTCGAAATTCAGGGCGTTGCTAAAGAAATGGAACGTATGACCGCCCAATCTGCCGCTGATGTGGAATTAGCCGAGACAGGGATCAAGGAGCAAGAGAGTAATTACAGCAGAGTAATTTACCAGCTTCAGGCAGATATTCGGCAATCGGAGTCAAAACTTCTAGAGCAAAATCGCGAATATCAACAGATTTCGGCACAACAAAAAGTAGCAATTCAGCAAGCCCAATCGCGGCTTAAAGAACAACAGGGAAATCGAGACAGTTTACTCCAAGGTGGTAAATTATCCATCTTTAAAAGTGAAGAACAGCTCAAAGATCTTCAAGCCCAAATCGGTACGCTCAATACTGAAATTTCCCAAACCCAGCAACAAATCAAAGAACTAGAACGACAACTAGCCCAAAAAATCATCCGCGCACCCGTCGCTGGTACAATCCTCCAGCTGCCATTCAAACAACCCAAATCATTTATCCAAACTGGTCAATTGGTCGTCCAGATTGCCCCACGGGGTGCGAGTACGATTCTCAAAGTGCAGATGCCAAGTGAGAATACAGGATTTTTAAAAACTGGGATGCCTGTAAAAGTGAAATTCGATGCTTATCCGTTCCAAGATTATGGCGTAATTGAGGGCAAGGTGCAAAAGGTGTCGCCAGATTCCAAGCTGGTAGATGTCGGCAATGGCAAGATTGAAGCGTTTGAGGTGGATGTGATGCTCGATCGCAATTATATCCAGTCTCAGGGTAAACGCATCCCCCTAAATTTGGGACAAACGGCAACAGCGGAGGTAATTGTCAGGCAACGACAAACGATCGATCTGATTCTCGATCCGTTTAAAAAGTTGCAGCAGGGCGGTTAGGAATCACAACGATTGAAATCACGGATGCAATCACGCATCCTCACAAACTAGGAGTAATTTACAATGTCGATCGATGCTAATATCACCACCAAAGATATCCTCGAACAACTCAAAATATCTCGCAAAATCCCAGAAATTATCGAACAGATTTTCACGCGGCGGATTGTCAAAGCGGAAGCAGAAAAACTGAGTATTAAGGTAGAAATTCCTGAATTACAAGAGGCTGCCGACCTTTTCCGTGCCAAGAATAGGCTAATCAGTGCCAGGATTACCGAAAAGTGGCTAGAGATCAATCAACTCTCACTCGATGAATTTGAAACGATTGTTCATCTAGAATTATTGAGTGACAAGCTCAAACAGGTGGTGCTAACAGATAAGGTCGAACAATACTTTTATCAACATCAACTAGATTTCGATCGAGTGGTGATGTATGAAGTCATTTTAGAGAACAAAGAGCTGGCAATGGAGATGTACTATGCAATCAAGGAAGGAGAGATTAAATTTTCAGAGGTTGCCAATAAATATATCAGCGATCCAGAACTCAAGCGAAAAGGCGGCTATCGAGGACAAATCAAACGTAAAGATCTAAATTCGGGATTGCGATCGGTATTTTCAGTTACTACTTATCCACAAGTGGTGAAGCCGATCGCTACCGCTCAAGGATTTCATCTCATCTGGATAGAGGAAATTATCAAGGCGACGCTAGAGCCAGATATTTTTCAAGAAATTCAAGCTCTATTGTATGAGAGTTTTTTGAGAAGTAAGTTTGCCGATTTAGTAGTTAATGACAAATAAAACAATCTTCATTCATGGTCTAGATGAATCTTACTGTTTGGGTATTTAATTGACACATTTTTGATGCGTTATCAGCAACCCGAAAAAGTATTTGCATTACAAATCATTTGACAAGGCCAACTAAATCCACGAAAATGGATGCATAATTGATATCGTTTTGATACAAATACAGTACCGCAAGAACGGTAAAAACTAACTAGATCTGTCACAATATTAATGGAAGATAAAAAACAAATCTTCCGCAAACCTAAATAGATAAAGGAACATTATCATGGCAGTTATTTCAATTTCCAACTTACGTCCGACTGGTGCCGATTTATTCGATAGCTCAGAAAGCTATCTTCAAGATTTGACAGATATCGAACTTGAGAACACTGTCGGCGGAAGTACTCCTTATACTCTTATTCCCCTCTATAGTGCTCTGACAATCACCATTGCCACCCATTTTTAGAAAAAACACAACCTGGTAAATCATTTAGAATTGCTATAGCAATATCGAAATAAAACAGCTATTAATCGTCAATGATTAATAGCTGTTTTCTGTGAAAACTTTCTGGCATTTATCTCATCTCAATATAATTAGATGAGAGTGGTAATACAAATAAACATTCAAGTAGAGGATAGATCGAAACTAGATTTCCATCTGTAACATCTTCGTATTGATAAGTACACGGCGACTTTTCGCATCTTCAGCCCATGCGCATCCTCTATAGAAATAGAGTTTTTTGCATGAAAACTTATGTTGATTTAGCTCTAATTAAAAGACTCGATCGAAATCTAGTTTCGATCGAGCCTTTGTGTCAATATTTCATTTGGGTATCTAATTATTGCCAAACGATCGAACTAAATTTGATAGTTTGATTCTTGTTAATCCCAAACTATAATACTTAGGACTTTAGCTAATTCGCGCCATCCACCTTTACCAATCGAAACAGGGTTTGTAATGAATCTAAATTTAACCCTTCCTTATTCAACCCCACGAATAGGTGGTGTTGGCTGAGGAATTGG
>NZ_JANNDR010000380.1:0-3496 GCF_031378165.1 Chamaesiphon sp. OTE_75_metabat_556 | reverse complement strand
AGTACAGCCTAATAATACCGAAATCCACAGTGGTAAATTGACTTTGCCGTGGTCTGTTTCGCCAGCAAGATTGGCTTCGGCTAGTTCTTCAGGATCCATATCTGCCAGACTCACGTCATAGAGATATGTGTGAGTTTTCATCGAAAAAATTAGCGTTAAACCGTAGACACCAATTAACACGATCGATACTGCGATCGATAGTTTCTGAATTGCACTAGTATCAATCCCTGTCGAAGTATAATCTACCGCTGTCGGTAATAACAGCGCAATCACTGCGAGATTCAAACTCGATGCACTCACCCGCGCCACAATCGGTTGAAATGTCTGTTCCTTATATTTCAAACCACCGAGTAACATCGAAAATCCCATTACCAGCAGTAAGTTTCCAATAATCGAACCCGTAATACTAGCTTTGACGACATCAACTAAGCCAGCATTGAGGGCGACTAATGCAATAATTAATTCTGTTGCATTTCCAAAGGTAGCGTTTAATAAGCCACCAAGGGCAGGCCCCATCACCACCGCTATTTCTTCTGTTGCTGTCCCCATCCATGCCGCCAAGGGGACAATTGCCAGGGCAGAAGTGATAAATACAATTTGGTCGCTCCAACCTAAAAAGTGACCCGCGATCGAAACTGGAACGAATAATAATAAAACAGAGAGAATATTCTTGAGATTTAGCATAGATGCTGATATCGGTACATTGTCTCTCTAGAGTACCCGATTCCTCCCACTGGCTTTTTACCAAATCACAATTATATCTCTTGCTTGAATTATTTTTTGGCATGAGTTTCTAATAGTTTGAACTCCTCATCCAGCCCGAAAGCCGGATGCAATATCGACCAACAAATAGAGGATTTACTAATCGAAGTTCCAATCCTCATCCAGCCCGAAAGCCGGATGCAACGGCGGTCATCTCAAACCTGGTGATATCAACAGGTTTAACAAAGCCCTCCGCGATCCTATTATTCCGCATATCTTCAGACATATCAACATACCAG
Source organism: Chamaesiphon sp. OTE_75_metabat_556 (assembly GCF_031378165.1). Lineage (NCBI taxonomy): Bacteria > Bacillati > Cyanobacteriota > Cyanophyceae > Gomontiellales > Chamaesiphonaceae > Chamaesiphon > Chamaesiphon sp. OTE_75_metabat_556. The sequence continues at coordinate 2,495 of NZ_JANNDR010000380.1, read as the reverse complement.
CCCAAAATAGCTCAAACCCTTCCAGACAGAGCGATCGCGAACCCCCCAGGATTTTGACCATCACTACAGGTTCGCGCAGAGATTCAGAGAATGAGTGGCTTTTCAAAATCAGTATAACCATCAATCCCACAACAGAAGAGATGCTCCTCCCTCGGCGCAGGCAATCGATACACTCGGATACTATCGAGAGTCGGCTCGATCGTCTTTACCAATCGATCGCACAAAGTCTCATATTGGCTATCGTTTACCCGACACTCAAACACCGACAACTGCACGCGCTGACCATAATCCTTGCAGACAGTCGCCACCTTTCGCAACCGTCGCCGTCCTTCCTTCGTTTCTGTATTCACATCATAGGTGACTAAAATATCCATCGGCTCACTTCTGTATAAAAGGTTGATAACTGGGCACATCACCCCGCAAATGACGGGCTAATAATCGGGCTTGGACATGCGGAATCAATCCAAACGGAGCCTTCGAGTCGATGATTTGGTGCTGTACTTCTTCCTGCTTGCGATTTTGATAAGCTTCCAACAAAGTTCGCCGCGCATCATCGACTAGATGTACCGCCCCACCTGGACGAGTCACAAAATCTTTGGGTTGAATTTGTTTGCGATTGATCAGACTTAAGACTAATCTGTCCGCAAATGGGGCGCGAAATTCTTCCATCAAATCGAGAGCTAGAGCGGGTCTACCAGGGCGAAGAGTGTGCAAGAAACCCATTTGTGGATCTAGTCCCACGCCTTCACAAGCCGACACACAATCATTTTTTAGCAATGTATAAACGAATGATAGTAACGCATTAATTGGATCGCGGGGTGGGCGTTTGTTGCGATCGAGTAATGCAAAGGTTTCTCGATTCGATCGAATCATACATGTAAAGCTACCAAAATAGGTTTTGGCGGCATAACCTTCAATTCCCCTCAACGTATCTAAATCGGTGGCTCTTTCAGCCTTCTGAATCGATTCTGCATGAAGTTTAGCAGTCTTTGTGAGTTGTTCTCGATCTACTGAATCATTTGCTTCGCGTGCCGCTCTCATCACCACCGTGCGGGCATTTTGGAGTTTAGCAGCTACCATGTATCGCGCGATCGCTAAAGTAGATCCAGCATCCCTCACCACCTCATGTTGAGCCTGACGCAACAACACATTCCCCGTCGTCGAACCAGCCAATCTCCCCTTAAATCGACCAAATTCTGATAACCACACCAAACTACGCCCATCTTCCCCACAACGATGAATTAAATAAGGACTCATCAGCACATTTCCAAATGTCACAATACTCCCCAAATGATGGAGCGGAATTTGTTTTTTGACCTCCTTTTCAATCTCAACTTTGAGCGTTTCATGATCGAGGCGCAAATATGCACCTTGAGTTTGGATGTAAAGAGTATTTAGGAGTTGTTTCATAGAAAGAGATTCTCTCGAACATAGTATTTATTAACATGTCAATACCAACCATCTGTAGGGGTGGGTTGATGAGATCGACATCGATTTTACTAAAAATCTAATTCAAACCCACCCTCCCCACCTGCCAATAAAAGATCGCTCAATCAACAATAAAAGGGTTATTCCGAACACTGGATTTACTAAAACTTGCGATCGATTCCGGCATACAAGCATCAATCAGCGAACAGTCATCACAGCGTTTGTCATTCACAGGTGGCGGTAGTTTCTGACTGATTAAAATCTCACGAGTAGCGATTATTATCTGTTCGGTTTGGGTACGTAATTTAACGTCGATCTTGACTTCCCGCCTTCGTTTCGAGCCAGCATGATAAATCGCCCCTAATGGCACATCACAACCAAGCATTTCTTCCAAACAGAGAGCTTGAGCACAAAGTTGAATATCATCAGCCAGACGCGGTTTTTTACTACCAGACTTGTATTCCACAGGATAGGGAATCTCATCTCGATTGAACTCCACCACATCAGCAATTCCCCGAATCCCCAATCGGTGACACCACAGCGGCAAAGCCCGTTCTACCCGCACATTGTCAAGTTGTTCGTCGTCGGGAATATCGACCTTTTCATGGACTCTTTGCCCCCGCAGGGTGTAGATATTTTCGTCCCAAACTTGTTCGATATGAATCAACGCAAATTGACGCGGACAATAAGCATAGTGCTGAAGGGCACTAATCATCACATAATCTTCTGAATCTGGCACAATAGGCACAAAAAAATAGGTATCCTATTTCAAGAGTACCCAGTTCGTGAAGTATAAATATCAATATTTTGTTTTACAATCCAGTTAAAACTTGTTGAGCAGTTAAATTAAATTGACTAAATTGAGGTGATACAATAATTTGTTCGGCTGTATAAGCTTGTTCTTCGTACAATCCTTCGACCAGTTCTAAAACTGTTACCTTATTTAAAATCGGATCGACAATCCAGTATTCAGGAATCTGTCTAGCCGCATACTCCGATCTTTTGTAGCGATAATCTCGTTTTTCTTGATTGGGGCTAACTACTTCCATAACTAAAGTAGGCGGTGG
>NZ_JANNDR010000370.1:0-14008 GCF_031378165.1 Chamaesiphon sp. OTE_75_metabat_556 | reverse complement strand
GTAATGGTAACGCGGTGTTCAGTTTTGGTAACTCTGCTTTCTCCGCCAGTATTCAAGCTTCGATCGCTAACAAAAATGGCAAAATCTTAACCGACCCCACATTGGTAGTTCAAGAAGGTCAAAGATCGACGGTAAACTTGACCCAAGAAGTGGTCGCTGGGATCACCACCACGATCAGCAATACTACTCCGCCAATTACGACCAACACATTCCTGATTAAAAATGCGGGCATCATCCTAGATTTACTGGTCAACCGCATTGATGACAATGGATTTGTGTCGGTGACTGTATCGCCAACTGTATCCTCGATCGGCGATACCTACGGTAGTGCCAATGGTAATATCAGCCTCTTACGGTCTCGCACATTGAACTCTGGCGAAATTCGCTTGCGTGACGGTCAAACGTTGATCTTGTCAGGGATTATCCAAGAATCCGATCAGAGTACTGTTACAAAAGTACCCGTACTCGGTGACATCCCGCTATTGGGTATCCTCTTCCGCAATACTAGTAAAGCAAAAATCCGCCAAGAAGTAGTCGTGCTAGTCACACCGCAGATTCTCAATGACAATCGCGGTCAGGCTACTTACACGCCTGGAGTCGATGCGCGCTTACTGATGGGCAAATAAATGTTTAGTTGGTGATGACATCGCCAACTATGAGGTTCTAACTTAGGGGTTTGACTGTTCGGGACCAGCGATGAGTGACTAGCAATTTAGTCACTCAGCTTCATTCCTGAGCCGCCAGACCCCTGTTTTTGGCCGGAATTTACCTAAATAATCCGCAAAATCATGAAAATCAACATAAATTAAAGCTTTCAGCGATCCAGATTAGGCTTGTAGACATTAGAATAATGCAGTGGAAATAATATTGCATGAGAGTTTCAGCAACTTGGTGGCAAATCCCACTGGCGATCGCCGCTTGTGAAGATAATCCCCCAAAGTCGTCAGAACACATGCAAGCTCTGATAATGTATTAGTGAGCTAACACGCCCCTGAGCCATTTCTTAGCCAAAAAGCTTACTTTCCACGATCGGATCGGGTAGCATCGACTTCAATTGTGGTGTTATATCCATCCATCTATAAACTCATCAATGGAGATTACACATGAATAAAGGTGAATTAGTCGATCGCGTAGCAGAAACAGCTAGTGTGACCAAAAAGCAAGCTGACACAGTATTGTCAGCCGCCTTGGAAGCGATCATGGAAGCTGTATCGAAAGGTGACAAAGTTACTCTCGTCGGGTTTGGTTCGTTTGAACCTAGAAACCGTCAAAAACGTGAAGGTCGCAATCCTAGAACTGGCGAGAAAATGGAAATTCCCGCAACCAAGGTACCAGCCTTCTCCGCTGGTAAATTGTTCAAAGACAAAGTTTCTGCTGATTAATTTAACTTAGCTGAATTTAGATTCGGAAGTATTCCTTGAACCGACCAAAACATGGGGGGAACCCAAGCTGGGCAGCTACAGTAGCGGGCTGTCCCCCCTCTCTGATTTTAGACTTTTCTGCGAGTATCAGTCCCTTAGGCCCTCCCAAAACTGCACTCGCGGCTATTAAGCTGCACCTCGATACTCTGACTAGCTATCCCAATCCGGCCTATCCCGAACTTACCCAAGCGATCGCGACCCACCACAATATCGATCCTGACTGGGTATTACCGGGCAATGGTGCCGCCGAACTTTTGACTTGGGCTGGTTGGGAATTTTCCAAGCTCAACACCACCCTACTGCCCACACCCGCTTTTGGTGACTACTGGCGATCGCTCCAAACTTTTGGAACGCGAATTATCGCTCGATCGATGATGTTAGATGACGGGAGGATTGGCGATCTCGATTTTGCGCTGCGCCATTTGCCGACTACTATCCCCCATTCCCTCGGCCTGATCGTCAACAATCCCCACAACCCAACCGGCCAAATCTGGTCGCAGGCGACGATTTTGCCCTACTTGTCAGAATTTGAGCTAGTAGTCATCGATGAGTCCTTCATGGACTTTTTGCCGCCAGATCGGCAACAAAGTTTGATTCCCTTAATTACCAAATATCCCAACTTAGTTGTCTTGCGATCACTCACCAAATTTTATAGTTTGCCAGGGCTGCGATTGGGCTATTGTATCGCCCATCCCGATCGACTCCAACGGTGGCAAAGTTGGCGCGATCCGTGGCCGGTCAATACTCTAGCCGCTGCTGCCGCGATCGCGGTACTCCCCGATACCCAGTTTCAACAGCAGACGTGGCAGTGGCTAGAGACGGCACGCGATCGCCTATTTCAAGGATTGAGCCAGATCTCTGGATTGCAGCCTTATCCTGGGGCGGCAAACTTCATTCTCGTTAAATCCGATCGATCTGCTACGCACATCCAAACTAAACTGCTCCAACAGCATCAAATCTTAGTTCGCGATTGTATCAGTTTCCCCGAACTTGGCGATCGCTTCTTCCGAGTTGCCGTAAGGACTCAGGCAGAAAACGATCGACTCATCGCGGCATTGCAGTCGGTTTAATTCAAATAGGCGTGCTACTAGCACTTGGAACCGATCCTTCTCTCGAACTGACGTTAATTCAAATAATTGAGGTAGGGGCAATTCATGAATTGCCCCTACCTCAATTATTTGATACTTTTAGTTACTCAAAACCGCAGATAATGCATCAATTGACCGATCGCTTCGCCAGATAATCCCAACCGTTGTTGAAAATTGACCAGATCGGTAAACTTACCGCCACTTTCGCGCTGGGAAATGATTTCAGCGGCTAATTCGGGAGAGATGTGGGGAATCTGGCTGAGTTCGGCAGCAGTGGCCCGATCGAGTTTTACCGACGGCAGCGCACTCTGGCGATCGTAATATTGAAAACTGAGGACGGGAGCCAGCCATTGCAGTCGCTCGATCGGGATATTCAGCGCAGCCACCAGATCGGAGATGGAATAAAAAGCCACACCCGCTTGAGACAAAGTAACTAATTGACGGGCTTGATGGATCGAAATCCCTGGCAACCGCAGCCAATCATCCACACTCGCTTGATTGACATCAATTTTCACGCCCAAATCGGCGGCCACAGCAATCTCAAATGCCGACTTAAACCGATAATAAGGATCTTCAGCAATACGTGATCGCAAGGACATCTTAAAAAAAAATTGAACGGTACGAGCAGGATCGTGAGTCAAGGGATTTATAGGGGTGGCTGAGGGGCTAAGATCCGATAAAATCAAGTAACACCACGCAATTTGCGGGTATTTTCGACTAAACTTTGGGCAAAGAGATCGAAACGTTGATCGAGTTTCTGATCTGAGATTGTACCTTCAGGCGTAAATGCTTGCCACGCTTGACCGATGCCGATTTGTTCGGGAATCGACCAGGCATGTACCCAGCGCAGAATCACGCGCAGATCGTTAAGGGTATTGCTATTATTTTGGCCGCCTAAAATACTAATAAATCCGGTGACTTTGCCAGCAAGCTGGTCAAAACTCATCAAATCCAAGGTATTTTTGAGCACACCACTGATGCTGCCATGATATTCGGGCGAAACCAAAATCAGGCCATCAGCACTACTAACCGTATCTTGCAGCCGTTGGACATCTGGGTAATTGGGGTAGTCGTCGCCACCATCACAAAATGGCAACTGCATCTTTCTTAAATCTAAAATCTCGACGGTGGCACCTAAAGCCACAACTTTTTGAGCGGCGATTTGCAGCGCGACTTGACTATAAGAGTCCGTCCTTAGACTACCAGCAATGCCCACGATTTTGACCATAATTAATTTCCAGTTAATTGATTAGAAGCTGAGTAATTAAGCTCGATCAAGCCATTGACGGCGTTTTTGCTCAAATTCATATTCAGAGATTAAACCATCAGCTCGCAATTTATCCAATTCGCGGATCGATGCGGCAACAGTGGCGATCGCCGGTGTGCTGCCGATCGAGGCTGAAGAGTTAAAATTATGATCGAAGTGGGTACTATCTTGAGTCAGATACCAAACAGCTTCGATCGCCGAAGCAATATGGGGAATCGGCGTCCACGATAATAAGAGATAGACTAGACCCCAGACGGGCTGTCCCAGATAAAATTTATGAAATCCCGCCACTGGGATCGTCATACTCGCAAATGCTAAAATGATAGCCAATTGACGATTTTTAGGTGTAGCGCGATCGAACATTAACCGACCCTCAAATACGGGAAACCGCAGTTCTCACTTAGTTGGAGACTGAATTAGAATAGCAAGTAAGCGCATCGATACCGATGCCTTCGCTCTCAAGTTTAACCTTATTACACTATATTAATTATCCGTCATGGGATTTTTTGATTCTGACATCATCCAGCAAGAAGCTAAACAGTTGTTTGAAGATTATCAACAGCTCACACAGCTCGGTAGTAAGTACGGTAAATTTGACCGCGACGGTAAAATTGTCTTTATCGAGCAGATGGAAACCTTGATGGATCGCTACAAAGTCTTTATGAAAAGGTTCGAGCTGTCAGACGACTTTATGGCCAAAATGACCGTCGAGCAGATGAATACCCAGATGAGCCAATTTGGGATAACTCCCATGCAAATGTTCGACCAGATGAATCTGACACTGGAGCGGATGAAGTCAGAAATCGATAAATAGCGTTAGTTAAGATAGTGATCGTCAGCCGCCAATACAGCGAGACAGCAACCGACGATTGCCATTAATTACAAATTCACGGGGAGTTTAATTCCCCAACCTTTGTAGTTGACATAATACTTGCCACCGCGCGGCGGGCAAGCCAATCGATTACACAACTGACGGGTAAAATTTTCTTCCATCTTCCGGGCGGCCTGTTCGAGCGGATTATTGTGATATGTTTGGCCGCCTTGGTAATAACCGTGAAAGTATAGTTCGCCAAAATGACCGATCCCGCCAGCTTGATCGCATTGTTGGGCGTGAGTGAGTTCGTGCGCGAGCAAGACCAATCGATCGGTATCGTCAGGTTTATAGCCAGCACGAATGTAAATCCGATCGCAATAAGTTTGAGCGGATGAGTCTACACCGCCGATATGCGTTTCCTTGCCGCCTTGCGACCAGCGATCGAGTAATTGCGCACGATACACCACCGTCACTCGATCGACCAAGCCGCCAAAAATCGGTCGCAAATAGCCTTTTTGAGTTACATCCAATGGCACGCCTTGGGGATTGCGAAGCATCATGATTTGAGCCGCTAATGGCAGTACTGTCGCCCCAGTTTCACTCCAGGCTTGGACGGGGGTATGAGTAGCAATCTGCTGTAGCTTCGGGAGTTGGATCGTGCCAGCAAGAATAGATCCTTGGGGGGAAAATCGATCGACGAATAAATGTGGCTCCAATACCGCAATGATTGCGACTGCGGTAATTAACATGACCGTGAAAAATCGACAGAACTTGCTCAGTTTCGAGATCATTAGTCCAAAACAGATCGAGGTAGAGTTGGCAAGCGAGCTAGCGCAGATCTAAAAATCTACTGCTCTATCATAGCAATCCCAACAATCTTCTCCCAGCAATTGTTCCGCTCGATCGATCGAATCGACACCGCAGTTTTCATGTCGATCGAACACATCCTTTCTCGCCCCCAACTCCCAACTCCCCGCTCCCCGCTCCCAACTGAATTTAGACAAATACTTCTCAGCGTGCAACTAAGTAGCTAGAATTAGATCAAAGATTCTTTATATTCGATCTTCAGGACAAAAAAGTTTATGACACCCTCATTAGCCAATTTCATGTATAGCCTGCTGGCTGGCGGATTGATCGTAGTAGTTCCCGCGACAATCGGTCTGATCTTCATCAGCCAAAAAGATAAAATTCAACGTTCTTAGTCGTACCAAGATCGCCACAATCCGGCCTCAGTTGGGTGCGATCACCGATCTGAGGTTTTGTGCTGTCAAAATTGGTCGATCTACGGATAGACGAACGACACCTGTCGGGGCAAACTAGAGATGGTAAGCTGCTTTACCACACATCGCAACTAAAAATTGCTAGGATCGATGATGTCTACACCGAGCTGTGGATGCGATCTAAATCTGCGGACGTGCTTTAAATTTGGAGCAAATTAATGGTTAATTTTGGGCTGAACACAGCCAGTTTTTTGGGGATTATTCTCGCTGTAGCTGGAGCGGGACTGTATTTTCTGCGGTCGATCCGTCCCGAATTGTCGCGCGATCAAGACATCGCCTTTACTGCTATTGGCATTATTTGCGGGTTTATTTTAATTTTCCAAGGCTGGCGACTCGATCCGATTCTCCAATTCGGACAGTTATTGCTCAGTGGCTCGGCGATCTACTTTGCCTACGAAAGTATCAAACTGCGCGGGATCGCTAACGAACAGGCCAAGGAAAAAAACCAAATTGTAGACGAGCGTCCCGTCAGTCGTCGTTATAAAGCCGAAATTGAAGACCGCGAGTATATCGACGACCGACCTCGCAACAGTCGGCGGATCAAAGGCGACACTACTGGCGAAGTCGCTCGGAACCAGAATCGCCGCAGCGAGCGTCGAGTTGATGAAGATAGCGATGAGCAGCCGCGTCGTCGTTCGGCCACCAGACAGCTAACTGAAGAACGCTTTGAGACGAATGAATCACCCCGCCGCCGCACCGGATCTCGCGCGGAAGTTAGTTCGTTAGCCCGTCGCCCGAACGATGATTGGGATAATGATGATGGTTGGAACGAGTCAGACGAACCTACCCCAGTTCGTCGCGCCCTACCGGATGCCGATCTCGCCAGCGAACAACCAGCCAGACGATCGACTAGACGCAGAGCCGAACGCACCGACCCGGCAGAGCCGACGCCAGATCGCAATTTTGCGGCAACTACAGAAGATCTAGAGCCACAGACCCGCCGTCGTCGTCCTCGGACAGATCGCCCCCAGCCGACTACTGACGATCTCCGTAGTGACAGCACGACTGCCAATTATGTCGATTACGAACCAATCGATCCGCCATCGGGACTGCCTGCATCTGGCGCAGAACCCGTCGTTTTTCCCGATCGCTACTAAATAGTATTTAACTAACAAAGCACGGTCTGTGGAGCTTCACAGACCGTGCTTTTACGATCTTATTTCCTTTTGCCGCTCCATCCGCTAACGCAGTCCCAGCCACGTCCAGAGATCTTGCCCCGTGAAGAATTCCAATCCCAATAACACCACAAATCCCACCATCGCAAATCGACCATTGACTAGCTCGGCATATGTATTCCAGCCAAAGCTAGGTTCGATGGGGGCGGTTAAGTTTTTGGATTCTGCTGGTATGTTGTCAGTCACGATCGATATTTAGCTAATAGTGTTAATTGTCATCTTAATTGATTTCGATAATTGCTGACTTGTCCCCAACAGCCGGATAATGAACGAACATTGATAAGTAAATTTTGAAGATCCGATGGATAGTAGCTTAATTCTGTCTAATATCTTGAATCCGCCAGTTTTGTTCTTTTTCTTGGGAATGCTGGCGGTTTTTGTTCAGTCCGATTTAGAAATTCCCAACCCTTTACCCAAGCTGTTTTCACTCTATTTGTTAGTCGCGATCGGCTTTAAAGGCGGTCACGAATTGCATGAGAGTGGTTTGAGTCCGTTGATTATCAGCACCTTGTTAGCGGCTGTATTCATGGCATCGATCGTGCCAGTCTATTCGTTCTTTATTTTGCGGATTAGATTGGACAATTATAATGCGGCGGCAATTGCAGCTACTTATGGCTCGATTAGTGCTGTCACCTTTATTACTGCTAGTTCCCTCCTCGATAAGCTTCAGATTTCCTATGGCGGTCATATGGTCGCTGCACTAGCCCTGATGGAGTCACCCGCGATCGTCGTCGGTTTGATTTTAGTACGAGTATTTACACCCAAACAACTCGCGCTTTCTGCTGATGAAAGGGCTGAAGCTGATAGCCAAGAGACCTCTTGGGGTGAAGTTCTACGAGAAGCTTTTTTAAATGGCTCAGTGTTGCTATTGATTGGCAGCCTGATTACGGGAATACTGACTGGGGGTGATGGCTGGACAAAGGTGCATTTATTTGTCGAAAAAGACCTCTTTTATGGCGCATTAATGTTTTTCCTGTTAGATATGGGACTAGTCGCTGCGCGGCGGATTCAAGATCTCCGCAAAACAGGTATGTTCCTGATTGTGTTTGCAATCCTGATGCCAGTTGCCAATGCTCTACTCGGAATCTTGCTTGCCAAAGCAATTGGCATGGGCGTCGGCAATGCCCTATTGTTTGCAGTATTGTGCGCTAGTGCTTCCTATATTGCCGTACCAGCGGCGATGCGGATGACAGTCCCCGAAGCCAATCCCAGTTTATATGTGTCGATGGCTTTAGCCATTACCTTTCCATTCAATATTATTGTTGGTATTCCGATTTATTTACAAACTATTAAGTTATTGGGGGTTTAACCATGCTTCAATCTGTCAAAAAAGTTGAGATTATTGTCAGTTATTTGGAAGTACCTGCTGTCTTGAAGATTCTCAAAAAGAATTTGATTCAAGGTTACACCGTAATTAATAATGCTTCGGGTAGCGGCGAACACGGTTACTCTGGTGACGATCTGATCACCAATAGCTACATCATGATTATTTGTACCGATCTAGAAATGGCTGAAAAGCTGTCCAATGCTATGCAGCCGCTACTCAAAAAACTCGGTGGGATCTTTATCATTACCGACGCTCAGTGGATTGCTCACTAATAATTCCAAGCATTATTAATACTGGACATTGACTCGATCGAGTCAATGTCCAGCAGCCAAGATTCAGCGGTGCTAGATCGCTAATTTAAATTCGATAGAGTGTGCAAAAAACAGATTGCATCTACAGTAATAGTTAACAAGTACATTAAGTAGATCGTCTCTCAATTAGTCGATCGATTTAAAGCAAACAGGCGATTATAATCACTGCTATGTTCCAGAGACAGATCGTCATATATTTAATCTCGATCGGCTGAAAATTATGTCTAGCAATGCAGATCTCGATCGCCAAATCATCGACTCTTGGCACAAAAATGCCAGTGCTTGGAGCATTGCCATCCAATCGCAGCAAATCGCCAGCCGTCAACTAGTTACCAATCGATCGATTATCGATGCTGTCATTAGTCGTGACGCGCATACAGTCATCGATATCGGCTGTGGTGAAGGCTGGTTGACACGAGAATTAACGTTACGGGGTCTGGATGTCTTGGGTATCGATGTAGTTCCTTCATTTATCGAGCGATCGCAAACCATGGGTACAGGCAGGTTTGCGGTGACTGCCTATTCAGAAATTGCGATGGGCAAACTTGGCGAAAAATTCGATCTCGCAGTTGCCAATTTTTCATTATTTGGCGACGAGTCCATGACTGGCTTATTTCGCTCGTTTAGATCGATCCTCAATCCCCATGGCACGGTTATCGTTCAAACTCTACATCCGATCGTGGCGTGTGGGAATCTTCCATATCTAGATGGCTGGAGAGCCTCTTCTTGGGCCGGATTTAGCGATGATTTTACCGATCCAGCTCCTTGGTATTTTCGGACACTAGCAACATGGGTAGAACTGTTTACCGCGAATGGATTAACTCTCATCGAAATTCGCGAACCCATCAATCCGCAAACAGGCAAACCTGCTGCGGCGATCTTTATTAGTAGACTTTGAGTTCGATACCGCGAACCTGTCCTGGCAAAAGGCTCTTATCGAGCGATCACACCATTGCATTTTGATAGCAACAAGCCCGCAATCCCCAATTTACTTGCTTCTAATATCCAGTAAATTGCATGTAGTCGATCCATGTCTGCTGGCAGAGCTGTGGTCGTCGTAAATACATCCAAATCGATCCCCAGTCCACTCATATAGGGCGTCAGCACAAAAGTATAGCTCAAGGCGATAAATAGCAGCATCACCGCACTAGCTAGCATCTCCCGTTTGGTATCGAGAGTCGTTTTCGATACCTCAATCAGTGCCCAAACACTGCTAAGTGCCGCCGCCGCACACAACAACTCGACGCGATTGAATATCCAAAAAATACTATAACTTGCTGAGGCAAAACCACTACTCTCCATCATGCCAGTCGCCCACAGCGTCGGCATCACGACCAAATCCAAAACCAAGCTACCACCAATCCACAGACCCAGGCTACCCATGGCCACATTCTGCCAGCGGCGGGTTGGAGCCTGTCCGACTAAAAAGCTGTTCTTGTCTCCACCATTAAATGCTTGTGTCATGTCATCTACTCTTTGATAGCGATCTGCTCGATCTTCAGGATAACTTATGAGACTGATAAGCAGTGCTAATTTTTGTGTCGCACTCAGAGTCGGTTGCCAGGTATTCAGGTGCTGGTGTTAGCTACTCACCACCGCCAAATAGCGATCTTCGAGTAAAAAGGAACTGCTCGCGAATTTGACGACCCAATAATTGCCCGGTTTACGATCGACGAGCGTACCCTGGGCACCAATCTCTAACAGTGATGGGGGGCGCAACATCGGCATCGGGTCGGCAGTTTTTAGATATGTTGGTAACGCAATCAGCCGCACAGTCGCACCAATGTTAAATTCTTGAGACATAATTTAGCAAATATCAATGATTATCGATCGATTACTAGAGTCGATCGGCTGATTTTGATAGAATCGATCGGTAGATTTTTGCGAAAACCGCAATTAATGATACATCTTTTATAGTATCGAAGTGCAGCACGTTCGGTCGAGAGATCGCCAGACTCAGAAATTTAGAACGGAGGAAGACCCCACAGTATTTATACTCATTCTGAACCAAACACGATGCAATTCAATACTTGCCTCGGAAATCGATCAATCTTACGATCGTCGATCGGTTTCCAGGATATTGTGCTACCATTATAAATGAAGATTATTTTCGGCTGTATGGTTCTTTTTACAAGCTTTTCTCCGAATCTAACTCTCTACACCTACAGGATTCTGGAGACAGCGATATGTCAATTTACGTCGGCAATTTATCCTACGAAGTTACGCAGGATGACCTGACTCAGACTTTTGCCGAATACGGTAAAGTCAAACGAGTTCAATTGCCTACCGATCGGGAAACCGGTCGTCTACGCGGTTTTGCTTTTGTTGAAATGGAAACCGATGCCGAAGAATCTGCTGCTATCGAAGCTCTCGATGGTGCAGAATGGATGGGTCGCGATCTCAAAGTCAACAAAGCCAAACCTCGTGAAGAAAAAGGCTCCTTTGGTGGTGGTGGCAACCGCCGCTACTAAGCTCGAACCTTCAAAGTTCGCGCCCTAAGGTCTTAAGGACAGACGCTAAGTTTGTCCTTATTTTGGTTGGTAAATAGCTGGAAGCACACCACTCTTTCAGCCATCATGTTAGTTACTAAGTTTTTTTGGATGGGTTAGGATGTCTCAAGTAATTCCTGGTGAAAGTGAAGGCATTGAGTCAGTGCTACGCCGATTCAAGCGAGAAGTCTCCAAAGCGGGGATTTTTCCTGATATGCGGAAACACCGACACTTTGAAACTCCAATTGAGAAGCGTAAGCGCAAAGCAATCGCTCGACACAGACAGAATAAGCGTCGGTTCCGCACTTAATCTCATCTTGTCTAAAATATTTGAAATCAATAATCTGTTCGCAAGAGTACTTATGACTCGATCGAGCAGATTTTTCGATTATGGGTAACTAGATGAGTTACCCTAACAAGATGTGCCAATCGATAAATACATGCCAAGCGACTGGAAATATTAACATCCAGATCCCACAACAGATAGCAATTATCTGTCCGATTGCGCCTGGAGCGATGACTGTCGAACAGAGTGCGGCGATACTCGATACTGGAACGATAAGTAATAAGGCGAGGATCGATCTATTGCGACTAGATCGATCGGTAGTAGAATTTGATGGCATTGATTAAATTGAGAACGAGTGATGTGTTCTTAACTTAATCCCTAAATTAGGATAGCTTGGGATTAATCGGACAGTTATTAGATCGTCCACTCTCCCATATTTAGCGGCTATAGCTTCAATATTGCCCTTCAAACAGTGAGAACTTGGATTCAGGTAATCTAGGCGAGAATGGACGCTTGCGCGTCCACTAGCTACTATTTCAAGTTAGCCGCAGCGAAGTCCCAATTTACCAAGCTATCCAAATAGGTGCTGATAAAATCAGGGCGACGATTTTGGAAATCGATATAGTAAGCATGTTCCCACACATCCAGCGTAATCAGGGGAGTTTGTCCGTGTGCGATGGGATTTTCAGCATTACCAGTTTTGGTAATTTTGAGCGTACCACCATCATTAACCAACCAGGCCCAACCACTACCAAATTGAGTCGTAGCCGCAGTTTTGAAATCTGCTTTAAATTGGTCGAAACTACCAAATGCTGCATCGATTTTTGCCGCCAATTCGCCAGTTGGTGCGCCACCACCATTGGGTTTCATGGATTTCCAGAAAAAAGCATGATTCCACACCTGAGCAGCATTGTTAAAAATGCCTGCTTTGCTAGCATCACCGAAAGTAGCCTTAACAATATCTTCAAGAGACATATCCGCCATCGGCGTATCTTTGGTGAGATTGTTGAGGTTGGTTACATAGGTAGCGTGGTGCTTACCATAGTGAAACTCAAACGTCTTTGCCGACATGTGTGGCTCTAAGGCACTGACATCATAAGGCAAAGCTTCTTGTAAAAACGCCATTGGGGATGCTCTCCTAAATTAGTATTCTCGCTCAATGCTGACTATAGCAAATTTAGCTAGGCGGCGCGAGGGTTTTAGAGCCACAGATACATTTAAAATCCTCTCTTTACCCGCCTGGGGATTAATCCCCAGGCTAATAGCTCAAGTCTGTTAAAACAGACTAATAAGAATCTACTCACATCTTGCATCAAAACAAAGTTACTAGTATTGAGAGGGTAGAGAGTAGAGGGTAGAGGGTAGTTTTCAGGAAATAGTTACTAGTTTGGAGCAAAATTTGTCAGTCTTTATGTACTATCTTGTTACAGCCTCACGTTAAATACCCGCCTTTTGACTGAGACAAATCCATCAAATGACCGATCTCTGCAAGTGAATTTACGAGTATCATGAGTCACATTAGTTACCCAATAACTACTGCAACCGTAGATCGCTATTCACTGGTGGTCTATTTTTTGTTTTAGGCGTTAAACTTTCCGTAAGTCAGCCAAACGCATGAGCGGGAGATATTCTAGATCGAAAGAATTATCTAAGTCCTGGGTATCTCACAGACAACTCGAAATCCGAGATGTTCGGTGGAGAAGTCGGGGGTAACGAAGTCGCGAGTGGCAGAGCGGCAATTGCGTGGAATATTAATCGAGGAGCCCCCCCGCAGTATACGACTATTATTATTATCATTCGATAACCATGCACTTCCATCTGATGGTGCCCCTTTATAATTTAATTATCGTGCCAATGGTATAAACACGACTCCCAGACATTTCCGTGCATGTCATACAACCCAAAAGCATTTGGGGGAAAAGTATCTACAGGCGTTGTTTGTTGGCGATAAATCCCTTTCGGTCCTCGACCATAGGAACCCGACCATCTTCCTTCACCCTCGTCTATACCATCATAATTAGCGAGTGCGGTGGTAATTGTCTCACCATAATGAAATGGTGTTGTAGTCCCTGCTCGACACGCATATTCCCATTCTGCTTCGGTTGGTAATCTATAAAATACGTCCACTTTCACGAGATAATCGTTGACAAAACTCTACAGCTTCAAACCAAGATACATTCTCTACTGGTCGATCGGTACCCTTAAAATGAGCGGGTGAGAAATCGAGTTTTCTTTTAATCTGCGCCATTTGAGCTACTTCTAGCCAGTGAGGTTGCAAGATCGGGTATTCGCTCATAAAAAATGAGGGTATCGTCACGGGATGCTGGGGACTCTCACTTCTGAATCGATCGATCTCTGTCTCTGGCGAACCCATGTCAAAAGTTCCACCCAAAATCAGCACCATTTTAATTGGTTCGAGCACAAGGTTACTGGGATGGAGTAGTTCCTCGAAGTAGTGAATTTTTTGGGAGTGTTTAGCGATCGGAAGTTGAGCCATAGGATCGATTGTAGGAGGGTACGATCGATACCATTGTAAATCCCGCCCGAATA
>NZ_JANNDR010000367.1:0-11675 GCF_031378165.1 Chamaesiphon sp. OTE_75_metabat_556 | reverse complement strand
ACTGGTAAAGCAAAGTGTGTACGTGACATCGGTTACTACCTGCGCATGGTAACTTACTGCTGCGTAGTTGGCGGTACTGGTCCTATGGATGACTACCTCTTGGGTGGTTTGGCTGAAATCAACAAAACTTTTGACTTATCCCCAAGCTGGTACGTTGAAGCTCTCAAGTACATCAAATCTAACCACGGTTTGTCTGGCGATGCGGCTGTTGAAGCTAATTCCTACTTGGATTATGCCATCAACGCACTGAGCTAGAAATTCGGCTCGGCACCCGAAGTCATCTCCATCCGTTCGCAATTGCGTTGACGAAGGGACGTGACTTCGGGAATTTTTTTGTCCGTTAGCACGATCGACTAAAATGGGGTTAGATAGATATTTGTTGCAACCGCCAAGAAAGATCGCCCATTGAAAGTCGATCGGCGATCGGTTCTCTAAAATCAAACTCCCAACTCCCAACTCCCAACTCCCAACTATGGAAGATGAATCCCAGATCGAATCAGGCGAACCGCTAACTGTTGCACAGGCGATCAAAAATCTCCAAAGCCAAGATTTGGGCTTACGGAAATATGCAGCTTGGTGGTTGGGCAAATTTCGGGTGGATGTGCCAGCAGCGATTCCCCTCTTAATTGCCGCATTACAAGATGAGGACGATCGAACGCCAGAAGGTGGCTATCCTCTGCGCCGCGCTGCTGCTAGAGCTTTGGGCAAACTCAGCGATCGACAATCAGTGCCCGCGCTAATTGAGTCTCTCCAGTGCGCGGATTTTTATGTGCGGGAAGCGGCAGCACAATCGCTAGAAATGTTGGACGATCCGAGCTGTATTCCGGTGTTAACACAGATGTTAGCAGCAGCCGTGCGCGATGGCCGATTGTTGCCGCAAGGTGAAGATTTCTCGCAGCCATACGACTCAATTCTCGAAGCCTTGGGGACATTGGGTGCCACAGATGCAGTGCCGCTGATTCAGCCATTTCTCGAACATCCGATTCCACGCGTTCGATATGCAGGCTTGCGAGCGATGTACCAACTCACTCAAGATACGACTTATGGCGATCGATTAGTTGATGCGCTCGCGGACGGCGACTTACAAGTGCGTCGGGCACTGCTCTCGGATTTGGGAGCAATTGGCTATCTCCCCGCCGCCGGGCCGATCTCCCAAGCTCATGCCGAAAATAGTCTCAAACTAATCGCGCTCAAAGGGTTATTAGAGGCTCAAATCGCGCTCTCACCATTCGATCGACTGTCTGACGGTGCCGTCCAGGTCATGCAATTAATGGATGCACTGCTGTAGAACAATGCATCCAGGTTTTACCCAAGAGCAGGGCGTGAACCCCCGATCTTGTAACCAAGCAGCTAATTGCTAACTATCAACTACCGAGAATTTTTGACGGCAGTGAGAAATAATACTACTGTCAGCGGAATAGTGGCGGCGAGGATACTACCAGTGACTGCTGTGCCTAATTCTGGTGCCCCAGAAGTGAGTTCAAACACCGAGCCAACTGCGGCGATCGCCGAAATTGAGGCACCGAGCAAACAAATACCAGTCAGAGGGGTATACATGAAACGGACTAAGCTCCTGGAGTGATGTGTTGAACGTGTTGGAGAGAGAAACCTTTTTTCTTGAGTTCTTCGGTGAGGGCGAGTTCGTTATCAACTCGATCGACAAATAAGACACCGTTGAGATGATCCAGCTCGTGCTGGATCGCACGGGCGAGTAAACCGTCAGCCTTGAGCGTGCGTGGACGACCGGATTCGTCACGATAAGCCAATTCAATCGTCTCTGGCCGTTCGACATCCAAATACACACCAGGAATGCTCAAGCATCCCTCTTGGTCTTTACAGAAGACTTTGCCGGACTTTTTAATCGCGGGGTTGATCAGGATCAGGGGTGGAGCTTCAGGTTTGTCTAGCTCGCAGTCAATGACGATTAATTGTTTGTGAATGCCGACTTGGGGTGCGGCTAAACCGATCCCGTCGGCACTATACATCGTCTGGAGCATGGCCACGATCGTCCGGCGGATTTCTTCATCCACACTGGCAATCCGTTTGGCTGGCTGACGCAACACGCGATCGCCCAGATAGTGAATATCCAGCGGTGGGTTGGCTAATTTTTTCTTTTCAACAAGGATGGATGTCGGCATGAACGAGGGGGAAGTACGCGCGAGGATGGCTGTAGGTCGATCTGAAAGCTAGTTATCATTTTAACAGGATTTAGATGTTTGAGTACCTGCTCCCGATCGGATCGACGACTACTACAGACTAATCATCAGCATATTCTGAATTGCCCAGCGTCCCGATCGAGAAAATATCGCTACTTTCAAAAGAAATTTCGGCGAGATCGACATTGGGAATTATTTTAATTTTGATTGTTATTTCACCCCCTGCGAACAGATAGTGCTTCCGCATACTTTTTGGCTAGCTTTTTCCAGCTAATTTCTGACCCAATTGCGATAAATTCAAAACGTGACCGCCAGTTACCAAATAAACGGTACTGGCGATCGATCCGATTTGGCGCGTCAACAGCCCCAACCGATCGCGAAACAACCGCCCGCTGGGATAGGCTGGGACTACACCCCAACCAGTTTCTTCGGCAACCATCACGATCGTTGCCAGACTGGTGGGCAAGACAGCCAATAACTCTTGAGTTAGCGTTTCCCACTCCAGATCCGATCGATCGAGCAAGTTGGCTACCCAGGTGCCCAGAGAATCGATTAAGAGACACTGTGTCGGCGCGGCGAGATCGATCTGACTCGCTAAATCCTCAACCGCTGAGATCGTCTGCCAGTTGGCTGGACGCCGCTGTTGATGGCGATCAATCCGAGCTTGCCATTCGGTATCGGTGGGATCGACAGTAGCGGTAGCGATATAGGTAACAACCTTGCCACTATCGATCGCGAGTGATTCTGCCCATTCACTCTTGCCGCAGCGCGCCGCACCTGTGACCAAAATTAGTTGTTGTGCCGTTTGTGTAGTCATCGATCGCCCTAATTGAGTTATGCTGTTATCCATTCAAATCATTGGTATCCAACTATAGCTATTAGTAGCTATGAGTTGAGTTAGCACATCGCGATCGCCTCAACTGTCAACCGATCTAATATGCCAATATCCACAGACCATCTTCCGACCCCGAACGCCCAATCGCCAACAGTCCAAATCCCCAAATTCAGCCATTTGCGTCAAGATGCCAATCCGATCTTGGCGGCACACATGCTCCAGGAAATGTATAAATTAGTGACTGAGTGGCAACAAGAGTTAGAAGAGATCGAACGCCAGAAGATCGAAGTTACTGCTAACGGGCCAATTTTAGCTGCCTGGTTGGAATCGCGCACCTTTAAGCGTACCGCGACTGGAGCCGCAATTCCGACTCCTTATGTGACGATCGACGCCAATGGCTTGACGACGATCGATCCTCAGGCTGGTTATCGCTTGTGCGGATTGGATGAATATGGTGCGCTGTGGACGCGTCCGTGTCTGATGACGGAGATTTTGAGCGTGAGTCAAGCAATTGCTAGATATCAACAGATCAAGGATTTAACCGCTCGTCAACAGCAAGTCGAATCACATATTCGCCAAATTTTGGAAGATCTGGTACATCTCAGAATGAAGCTAGAAGATTAGGTATTGCGGTGTTGCAATAACCAACAGCAGCAACGATCGATAAATCAGTTATTTATCCTTGAAATATGCGACGATCGAACTCGCGATCGTTAGATTACCATCGGTTTTAATTTTCGCAGTCAATCGCGGTGGTTGTAATGGGGAATTCAAGAAATCCCAATCGCTACCAAAAAAATCGTCAGGATTAATGATTTGATGATAGCCATAATCCTGCATCCCAGTGAGGATAATTTCGGCTTCAGCAAAACCAGATCGGGTCAGTGAAACGATCGGAATTTGCAGCTTCAAGGCTTCGGCATAAGTCGAATAGCCTGGTTTCGAGACGACTCGATCGCACAATGGCATAAAATCGACCGGACGCACCGCCAGATCGAGGGCTTTGACTAAATTGGGTAACTCTGGAGCCTGCCTATCGAGGGTAATAAATTGATGATTGGGAAAGCGATCGATATTTTGATACGGAATCGCATCTAAACTCAATCCACCAAATGTTAATAAGATCGTCCGTTCTTTCGGTTGGATCAGATTGAATTTTTCGCGCAGGACATCTAGTGAATACTTAGGGTCACCACCCGTCAGACCGACATCTTCGATCGCCGGAAATCGCGACATCGATTCATGTAAGGGCACTCTAAAAAGCCTGTCACATTGTCCGTAACAATCGCTAATCCAGTCCGCGATTGCTGTGAATTCTCGACCCCAATCGCGATAAATAAAATCCCAGCCAAAGTTACCAGACATCCAGCAAGGCACACCTAGTTGTTTGGCAATTAACACGGCTAACGGGGGCGCATCGGCAAATACTAAATCAACCTGTTGCTCCCGACAAAAAGCCACTTCTTCAGCGATTATTTCGGCTTGGTTATCGATAATCTTTTGCCACTTTGATCTGGTGGCATCCAGATCCATTTTGAGACTATCGGCTTGCACGACTCCCACATCAAATCCCCGTTGTCGATAGCTAAAATCACCATCGATATAACACTCCAACAACCATTTCGGCGCAGTTGTTACCAGAATTAACTTCACGGCTGGTAATAACTTTTGCAGTTGGCCAGCGATCGACGCCGTGCGCGCAGCATGACCGAAACCATGATCGGTAATGGCAATATAAACCGTGAAATTTGACATGGAAGTGGCAATCCTTTAATTGATGAGCTGACTCAAAGATCCCACTAATTCATCAATTTCTGCGGTGGTTGTAAAGTAATGAGTACAAGCCCGAATGCAATCAGGAGCGACAATCGTACGCAGATAAAAATGTTGATCTTCTAAATCTTTCACTAACTTAGCATGATTTCCGGTCGCTACTTGAAAAGAGACTAGACCCGATTGTGGAGCTAGTTCGTTCAAACACTTAATCCCCGTAACTTGTTGTAAACTCTGCCACAGATAAGTAGCTAAGCTTACGATTTTTTCGGCGCGATCGATCGCACTCCCCCAAGTTTGATGAGTGGCAATTGCCGCACGCAATCCCGCATATAAGGGATAAGCCGATGTCGCCACTTCATAGCGACGCGCATCAATTACAAAGGGTAGATCCGGCTGACTGTAATCCAACCCCCGCCAACCAATAAAAGTTGGCTCTAAACTCGCCATCGTCTCTGGATGAATGTATAAACCACCTACGCCTTCGGGACCACACCACCATTTATGTCCGGTAAATGCATAAAAATCGACTCCCAATTCAGCTAAATTCAGCGGCAACCATCCCACCGATTGCGCGGCATCTACCAAGATCCGAATCGGTTGTTCTCCTTGTGCTTGCCTAATTCTGGCCGTAATTTCGGCTAATGGTAATACTTGCCCCGTATTCCACAACACATGACTGAGGACGACTAAGCGAGTTTGGGGTTGTAAATGCGTTGTAATTGTCGCGACTGGATCGCCAGTCTCGAGTGTCGCTTGCAGTGGAAACGAATTGACAACGACGCCGAACCGCCGACAGATTTCACCAATACTCGCGATGACACCTGGATGCTCGCAATCGGACAAGAGAATTCGATCTCCAGGTTGCCAATTAAGACCCCACAGCGCAATATTACAACCAGCCGTGACATTTTCGGTCAGCGCGATCGTTGCTGCGGTTACACCTAATTCTTGGGCGATCGCTTGACGGGTTAAAGCGGCCTCGCGCGCGACTAACTGGTTAGTTTTCAGTCCGAATGGCCCCTGAGATTGGATCTGCTGGTAGGCCGCTACAATCGCAGCTAGAGCCGCTTGTGGCATCGGCCCTTGGCCGCCATAGTTAAAGTATGTTTTATTAGCCAGCGCGGGAAATTGTTGACGATACGTTTCCATAAAAATCGAGCGTAAGGGCTAAGATAGGAGCCGGATCGAGATCGGGCGATCTTCGTTACCCGTTCATCATCAGCTTTTTCGCGCCGTGAGGTGTTATTGAGTGAGCCTCCAATTTTATCTGAATTGTCAACGTAATGAAACCAAATATCTAATCTCTCATTTTCGCTCAGATATTTGGATTGCAGCGGTTCGATCGATCCTAGTTAAGTTTCTGCCAACAACAACGGAATCTAGAGGGCAGTGCTTCATGCTTGCCATCTAGATTCCGATTTGCTCATTTAAGATTGTTGTGTCGATCGCCAAACGTGCTAACAGAAATTAACAACGATGCTTTTACATCAAAATCTTAGCTGTTTTAATGCCAAAAACTGCACTAATCAACCCACAAACCAATCCGTTTAATAAAACTAAGAAACCTGCCGTTAATTGGGCGGAAACTCCCACAAATTCACCATTAGCACCAGATAGACTATTGCCAAACATCACATTAATGAGCAATATCCCTTGCCATCCCAACCAGCACAGCATCAGGATCGAAAATACGCCCAAGATTCCACCGACTACCGCACTCCCAAAGCCAGCAACCCAAGCATATGACGGCTCGAATTTGCCACCCTCACGCAGTAGCTTGTATCTAACTACCATCAACATGCCACTTAAAGTCGCACCCGCCACAGTGCCAATTGGCGACACGAGCGAAAGGCGCATGTACGCAAAGATATAGGCAGGCAAAGCACCATACCAACCATATTGAGAAGATACAGGTGTCTGGATAAAGTCGATCAGCGTCGCCCAAGGGCCAATTATATTTACTAATATTGGTGACAATAGTTTGCCAAACAGCATCGTGCTAATAGCAATGACAAAAGAACCAACCAGCGAGAAGCCAATCGTGACAAATAAAGCCCAGGGAGACTTAATTTTCCAGGTGACGATCGTGCCAGCGACTACTCCAGGTGCTAATAGTACGATCAGTCCGGCAAAGTGAATTAATTGAAGTTGCAGCATATGAAGTGAGAGCAGAATCTAGATCGCTACAGCAGTTATAGTCTTTTCTATACCTAGTGGCATCAGTATTTTCCGCAAATACAACTATTCCCTAGATTGCATCTCAGCTCATTTCGCAAGCTTATTTTATTGCTGTCAGCGATCGCATCCACACAAATTTCAGATCTCGATCGATCTCCTCGATCTCTTCTACCCTTGACAAATCCAAGCACCCCAGAAGAAAGGGTCAGCAAGGGGTTTAACATCATCAGTGGCGATTATCGTTCCGATAGGCTCCGCCAACGAACTCAAGGCTCGAACGGCAAGGAGTTCTTTGATAATTTCTCGCCCGATCGAGCTACTGTTTAGTTCGCCCAAGGTGATGTTGCGAATATAAGCCTGAGCTTGGGCTAGTGCGACTGCGGGAGTAGGTTTAGTGGCAGATTGATAGATTTCAAAGAATTTGTTCATCAGCAAGACTGAGGGCTTGGTAGGGATATTCCAGAGACTGCTGATGACGTATTTGGCACCCGCGATCGCTAGGGCACGGCGTAATCCGAAGACTCCTTCGCTATTGGAGACTGCGCCCAAACCACTAACGCAGGTGACGAGTACACTCAATTCGTTGCCCCAGAGATTCCATTGAGTGATGTCATCGGCGAAAACCACGCCTTTGCCAAATTGAGGGTCTTCTTGTCCCTGAAATCGCCAAATGTTAGCACCAGCCAGGGCAATCCCACTGCGGAGCATCGGATCGTCGGTGGGCTGGGCGAGAAGATCTGGCGGTTGTAAATTGATACCGATTTCATCGATTGTGGCAACGATTCTTTGACACCATTCGTTACCTGCATCGGCGGATTGTTGCCAATATGCACGAAATGCGGGAGTGATTTCGCTCGATCGATTGCGGAGAATGGTTTCCTCTTTGTCTCCCTCACAATTCTGAATGGTTTCAATGAGATCGTTCTGGCTAGGCAGGCTGAAGCCGTGGGTGGCAACAAATAACAGCCGTGGGGCGTTGAGTCGTTCCAGCCTGCCGACTGTAGCCTCGATATCGGTATAGCAGGTAGCTCCATAGGATCTGGCAACTCGTTCGCCAAATTGCCGATTGATGAGCAGCCTGTCGAATCGTTGTCCGTCGAGACGATCGCTAACCTGTAAACCTGTCTTGGGATGAGTAGATGGAGTCGGGGCGATCCCACCGTCATAATCAGGATCGGCCAGGATTAGTGGGGGATTGGTAGAGGTAGGGACGCGCTGGTGGCGGAGGAGATCGCGCGCGGTGATGAGGTGGTGGAAGCGATAACGATCGCCTAGATATTCACCCTCGGCTGTTTTGAGTAGGTGGAAGGGCAAGATCTGGAGGTAGCCATCGGTGGCGAGGTAGCAGGTACCAGTAGTAGGTAAATGAGGGAGGAGTCGATTGAGCAAATCGGACTGGAATTGGCGATCGTCTTGAGGGGCTGGAAGCTCGGAGATCGTTTGAGTGCCCATGCCGCTGTGTTCGCCGCTAAAATCGATGTCGGCATAGGCACGACGGAATTTATCGATCGCCAAATCTAGCTCTGCCGCAACACCACAATCGATCGCCATGACATCCTCAGTGGGATGTGGTGGGACGATGAAGGCTAAATAACGAGCGGGTTGCCATTCCTTGTGAATAAAATCATAGGGACGATACCGGATGAATTCAACCAGGAAGGCATCAGGTGGGAGAATGCTAGTTAGTGCTTGTCGATCGACTACTTGCTGCGCTAGATCGATCGCGGGGATGGATCTGCCCAGTCTTCTTTCTAGCCCCTTGCGGTACTGAAGGAGGGTGTCGAGGCGATCTTTTAGTTCTGGCCGATCGGCAATCGTATAGCTGAGGGCGGCGATTTCCTGGTGGTATGTTTTGAGTTGCTGGAGATCGGGGGCAAGTTCGGGGTTTTGTTGAATCGCTTGATTCACAGCAGCTTCGGTAGCGGTGGCTTGAGCTTTGCGACTGAGAACGGCATTGAGGGCAGCAGTGACGGCGGTAGGATCGTTGGGAAAGTATTGTTGAGTTAGGGAGAGTAAATATTCTAGATTTACGTGTCGTTGTTCGAGATCTTTCAATCGTTCTTGTCGATCGCTAGCAGCGATAACCGTTGTCAGCCAACTGTTTTCAAGCTCGATCGCCTGCTGTAATAGTGGAAGAGACTTGTCTGGCTGCTGTTGTCGAGCGTGGAATAGAGCTAAATTGATGGAAGTTCTAACTAAATTTGGATGTCCGAGATTGCCAAACAGTTTCTCATTAATTGCCTGTGCCCGAACGTACAGCGGTTCTGCCTCTGTCCATCGCCCTTGGGACTCATACAACTGCGCTAAACTGGTCAAATTGCCTTCTAGAAAGTGATTAGGTTTATAGCCAAACAATTCCTCATTAATTACCAGTGCCCGATCGTACAGAGGTTCTGCCTCTGCCCATCGCCCTTGCCGCGAGTAAACTAGGGCTAAATTGTTCAAACTGAGTGCTAGAGTGTCATTTGGTCGTTCGCTAAATAATTTCTCATTAATTGTCAGTGCCCGATCCAAATGCGATTCGGCTTCATCCCATCGTTCTTGTAACTTGTAAAATAAGCCTAAATTGTTCAAACTAGTTGCCAGATCGCTATTGGGTCGATCGCCAAACAATTCCTGGCGGATCGCCAGTGCCCGATCGTATAGCGGTTCCGCCTCCGCCCATCGTCCCCGCACCTCATACAATCCAGCTAAATTGTTTAAACTCGAAGCCAAATCGTTATTAGGTCGCTCGCCAAATAATTCCTCATACATTGCCACCGATCGCTTGTGTAGTGGCTCCGTCTTCGCCCATTGCCCCTGCAAACGGTACAATTCGGCTAAGTTATTTAAACAGGCTGCAAGAATGTCATTCGGTCGATTGCCAAATAACTCCTCACAGATCGCTAGTGCCTGAGTATAAAGCGGTTCTGCCTCCGCCCATCGCCCCTGCGATCTGTACAACTCCGCTAAACTATTCAAGCTAATCGCCAGATCCTGAGTGGGTTGTTCGCCAAACAATTCCTTACGGATCGCCAGTGCCCGATCGAAGAGTGGTTCTGCTTCCGTCCATCGCCCCTGTGACTTGTAAAGTGCCCCTAAAGTATTCAAGCTATGTGCCTCCAAGGGGGTGTTGGAGTTAGACAAATATTTCTCAACTAGTTCTAGTGCCTGTTGCGCGATCGGGATAGCTGCGGCAATTTCTCCTTGGCGATAGAGTTGAGTCGCTTGAGAATGCAACTGGTTCCAGTTGCTAACAATTCCTTCAACACTTTGCAATGCCCGCTGATAAAGCGATCTTGCCTCTGCCGATCTCCCTTGTGATTGATACAATCTTGCTAAATTACCCAAGGTAGTAGTCACAGCCTCACTAGGTCGATCTCCAAACAAGTCCCCATAGATCGTTAGTGCCCGCTTATATAAAGGTTCCGCCTCCGCCAATTGTCCCTGAACCTCATACAACCCAGCTAAATTATTCAAGGTACCAGCCAGATACTGATTGGAACTGGGGAAATTATAGCTAGCTAGCCCCAAAGCCCGCTGCAAGATCGCGATGGCTGCGGTGATTTTTCCTTGGTTAAAAAGTTCAACCCCTTGAGCATTGAAACGGTTACAGTTGTCGATATTTTTGGCGAGAGTTTGAGCTTCCATCCGCAACACATGTCGATAATCCGAATACATCTTACTGTAGGGATCTAGAACCTTGGCGGCATACATCTCCATCACTTCAGGTAATTTCTCATCTACCAATCGTGAGTATTTTTGATAGACGATCGCTTTCTTCCCAGATTCACAGGCAAGTAGCTCATTAATAAATTTGATATACTCGGACATCTGTTGTTCGTTCACGCTCTTAGCCCCGATGATTTACAAATGTTGACCGGACAAAGTTACCGAATTCAGGGGCTGACCACTACATAACTCGATCGCCAGATCTGACTTCCCAGTGGTGGCTTACTCGCATAATTCCACAAATCCATCAACTGGTCTTCTGTCAAACTCAATACCCCTGCCTGCGCCTGCTTCAACCATTCCCAATCCGGCAACTGGGCAAAAATACCCGCCCAGAGTGAATTAGTACCGAGAGTAGTTGGGATAAAAAACTTATGTGCTGACGGTGGATACTGCGGCAATAGCCGAACATCACCTGTAAGTTTGGGATCTGTCACCAAACAAGAGGGTGAAATTAGCTCGATACTCCCCAGGGCATCTTGCTCGACCAAAATCAAATACCCCGATAATCCCGCAGGTATCTTTAGCAATACTTTTTTACCACTGAGCAACCTTTTTTGAAAGACACTTTCTGTCAGCACATCCTTCAAGCCAGCATGTTCTATTTGTTGCGGTAGCACCAGCCCAAATCGATCGTCCGCATTCTCCGCCAACCCCCACAAATTCTTCCACACAGTTTCCCGATTCCACCCATTCCATTCAGCATCAGTGAAAAAAGTCTCCCGTTTGAAATCTAACGCGGTGAAAATCTTTTTCCAAGAACTTTGTGCGACCTTTTCGCCCTTGAAAGCCTTTGTCACCGTCGGTCGAGCAATGTCGGTTAAAGCTAGCTCATCGAGCAACCCTCTCGCCGTATCGATGCCGCAATCCTTGAGCGCGGTTTGCCACTCTAGTAAACCACGAGCGGACATCTCGATCCCTTTAGCTACCTGCTCTGTATTTGTCTGCATATTATTGACTAAACTCACGCTAGATTTTTAATCTACCATACCTAGTATTATTCTGTGTAATCTTGGAAA
>NZ_JANNDR010000362.1:0-5114 GCF_031378165.1 Chamaesiphon sp. OTE_75_metabat_556 | reverse complement strand
GTTTGATTCGGGAAGTTTTAGTCGGACAACAAGGGATCATTACCATGATCGCTAAATAAGTCGATCGTCTAAATGCTTAACCACTAGCGCGAATCAATTCCACAGCGTCTCGTCCGTCGGCATCTTGAAAATAAACTTTGATCTGTTCTTCCCGCGACGTCGGTAGTTTCTTGCCACAAAAATCTGGGTGAATCGGGACTTGGCGATGGCCGCGATCGATCAACACGGCGAGTAAAATTTCCTTAGGTCGCCCATACTCAGTGACAGCGTTTAGTGCCGCCCGAATTGTCCGCCCTTGATAGATCACATCATCTACCAGGATGACGGTCTTATCATTCAAGTCTACCGGCATATCGGTTTTCCCTGGCGTGCGGACGGCAATCAGATCGAGATCGTCGCGATAAAAAGTAATATCTAGGGCAGCTACCGCAACTTTGACCCCTTCTAAGATTTCAATCTGTTTCGCCAGCATATTGGCGAAGGGGACGCCTTTTTTTTGAACGCCAACCAATACCACCTGCGACAGATCCCGACAGCGTTCGTCAATCTCTGACGCTAATCTGATTGACGTTCTGCGGATTTCATCAGCCGACAGGATTTCAACAATAGAACTGGGCATAGTGGGAAGTTGGGAGTTGGGAGTTGGGAGTTGGGAGTTGGGAGTTGGGAGTTGGGAGCGATTCGCGCACGCCTATGTACCACGACGGATTAGCGAATCAAGACAGTTGCGACTGAAATCACGCGGAGAGTGGAGGAGCAGGTGTTTCAGTCAGCGACGCGCGACCTGGAGGTTTCCTCCAGGTTGTGTGCGTCAAGACAAGACAGGGAGGCTAGCCAAACCGTCGATCCCTAAAATTATACTTTGACCAAAGAAGGCATGACCGTCGCACCTGGAATACAATTCCAAGACAAGTCAAAAATTGGATAGATATTGCAGAATATTAAGCTTATCTCGATCGACCTAGCAACCGCGATCCTTTTTGCCTAACCTAGATACAGGGAAATTAGTCGATCGTTGCAAGCTAGGAGCTGATAACTTGGATCGAGTATTACGGCATTGTGTTTCAAAAAGATCGCCCTAACACCTAATCTCTAATACCTAACACCTAATTGCATGGCATATCAGTGGTTTAAATCTTTTCATATTATCGGTTTTACAGTGTGGTTTGCAGGTTTGTTTTATCTAGTAAGATTATTTATCTATCATGTCGAGGCAAATGAAAAGCCCGAACCCGCACGGAGCATTCTCAAAGAGCAATACCAAATCATGGAACAGCGGCTCTATAGTATCATTACTACCCCCGGAATGTTAGTAACGATCGCCATGGCGATCGGGATTATTTCGACAGAACCAGATATCATTCATCAACGCTGGTTGCACATTAAAATCGGCTTAGTTGTTCTATTAATCGGCTATCATCACTATTGCAAGAGCTTGATGAAAAAGCTAGCAGTAGATGAATGTAAATGGAACAGCCAACAGTTGCGCGGCTTAAATGAATTGCCGACACTATTTTTAGTCGCGATCGTCTTATTAGCGATCTTCAAGAATAATTTACCTACCGATTTAACAGGATATTTAATTGTCGGGTTAGTCGTGCTGATGGCAGCAACAATTCAACTCTACGCCCGCAAACGCAGATTAGATGCTGAGAAATTAACAACTAATGAAGTTCCTACTTCCGAAATTGGTGCATCTTAGTAGTTGTGATTAATTCAATAACAGAGAGTTATTGAGAAATTAATTAATAATACTCGATAACTCCCTCCCCACTCCCCGCTCCCCGCTACTAACAATGACTTATACATCTACAGACATCCAATCAATATTCAATCGGATTGCACCAGTGTACGATCGATTAAATAACGATCTGAGCTTGGGGATGCATTGGGTTTGGAAGCAGATGACTGTATCTTGGAGTGAAGCTAAAGCTGGCGATACTTGCCTGGATCTGTGTTGTGGCAGTGGCGACATCACTCAGCTTTTAGCCAAACGCGTTGGTACGACAGGAACGGTGATCGGTGCTGATTTTGCACCCGCTCAACTCACAATTGCTGCCGAACGGATCGCCAAGATTTATCCACCATTAGAGCACATTAATTGGGTTGAAGCTGACGCGCTCAATCTCCCATTTGCCGATAATTATTTCGATGCAGTGACGATGGGTTATGGCTTGCGAAATGTCACAGATATTCCGAGATCTTTAGCCGAGCTGCATCGAGTTTTGAAAACTGATGCCAAAGTCGCAATTCTTGATTTTCATCGTCCCAGTAACAATTTAGTACGCCGCTTTCAGCAATGGTATTTAGATGCGATCGTCGTACCAAAAGCAGCTCAATTAGGGATGACGGATGAATATGCTTATCTAAATCCCAGTCTCGATCGATTTCCGACTGGTACGGAACAGATAAGATTAGGATTGGCAGCGGGATTTAGTCAGGCAATTCATTACCCGATCGCGAGTGAGCTGATGGGTGTATTAGTATTGACTAAATAATTTGTAACTCCTGCACAAACACAAGTAGGGGCAATTCATGAATTGCCCCTACTTGTGTTGATGCTTCATTTAATCCTCATTCCTCTAAAGAAATTTGACATAGGCTCGATCGCATCTCGATGTCTCTACATCTGGAATCGATCGATAACCACTCGATTCATATAGTTTCACCGCTGCCGTTAACACACTCGCCGTTTCGATCCGAATCTCCCGATAACCGCGATCGAATATCGATCGTTCTAATTGCCCTAATAAATACTTCCCTAAACCCTGTCCTCTAGTTTTGAGATGTAAGTACATTTTGCGGATTTCTACCGCCTTCACATCGCAATTTTCTTCAAAAATACAAGGATAATAAGCACTCGTACCGATAATCGTACCATTGTCTTCAATTACCCAAAATTCACCACCGCGAGCAAGATAATATTGCTCCACACCGATGACATCTTGATCGGCTCCATCCGGCTCCCAGCCCAATCCATATTCAGCCAACGCATTTTTAATAACTGCCGCCGCCGCAATCCGATCGTCCGGTTGCCAGTCTCTAATTATGTAATTTTGATATCGATCGAGCATGAATTAAAAAAACTATCCACTATCCACTATTCACTATTCACTATTCACTATTCACTAACCTAACTATGAATTCTCGGTTCATGATAGAGCGTAGATAATAACTGACTTTCAAAGATGGCGAGTTCGGCAAGACGGGATTGGACGATCGATCGATCGAAATAAGTATCCGCCAGCAACCAATAAATCCCAAAATGGCGGGCTTCCGACGCCATCAAACTACGATAAAAAGCAGCTAATTTCGGATCGGGAAGATGCGTACCGAGCAAGCCCAATCGCTCGTGAGAACGGGCTTCGATCAAGCCCGAAATTAGTAGTGAATCCAATAATCGCTGGGGTTCTTGATGGCAAATTTGGCTCATCAAGCCTTTGCCATACGGCGGCGCATTCAGCGGTGAGAGCGGAATATTGCGCTGTTCGAGGATTTGATTGACTTGCTCGAAATGCTCTAATTCTTCTCGCGCGATCGCGGTTAATTGTCTGACGAGTTTATGATTGGATGGATACCGAAACATCATATTGACGGCGGTGCTGGCTGCTTTGCGTTCGCAATGCGAATGATCGAGCAAGATCGTATCGATATTCCCCAGTGCTTGTGCGAGCCAAGCAGCGGAGGTAGGTTCGCACAAAACATTTATCGTCGGATTGGCAGTGACAGTCATCAGGCAATACTAACAGTGTCGAGGATCGATCGTCTTCTTTACTATACCAATTCAGCGACAAGATTGAATTGGAGATCGATCGTCTGCTAGATTTGCCGACAGAAAGAGCGATTTTTATGCTGTCTTCAAATCATCTGGTATCTTTAGTGGATGTTCCCAATTACGATCAGAATGTAATTGCTCGATCATCGTCAATCGGGGATGGCGGATTTTGCTTTGGCTAGTTTAGCAGAGGATGGTGAGGTACTATCGATCGGGCGGGATAAAGATTTGAGCCAGTCGCCACGCTTGAATGCGGAGTTAGACTATCGTTTTTAGAAACTGATGCGAGGAAGTATTCTGACTTAATTTAGACTTAAAACCAGTCTTGAAAGTTGCGATAATTAAGGATTTGAAATAACATCTGAAACAATGAACGATCGAATCGAAGTATCCGGTTATCATGGAACTAGTCAAACTAAAGCCACCAGTATCCTCAAGAATGGATTCCTCACCAGCGACAACGATTATGATTGGTTGGGTACTGGTATATATTTCTTTCAAGATGCACCAATGAGAGCCAAACAATGGGCAATAGAACAGCATTCCCAAGAGCCAGCAGTAATTTGTGCTCGAATCCAGTTAGACAATTGTATCGATCTATTTGATATCAAGTGGTTCCCCATCCTGAAAAACATCTATAATTTATTTGATGACCAGTATCGAGATACTAACAAGCCCCTGCCAAAACAAAACCCAGTTCGCTCTAAAGCCCATCGCTTAGACTGTGCATTTTTCAACTATGCTAGCCAATTTCTTTCTCGTCAGGGACAGATCGTAACAAGCACCAGAGCAGTTTTTGTAGAAGGTGAGTGCATATTTCCTGATTCAGCAATTTTTGACTTAGCTCATGCCCAGATAGCAGTCAAAGATCCTGTTGTAATTAGAGAGAGTTATTTAATTGAAGTCTAAGGAGTTATTCTGATGTTAGATGTAAATAAATGCCAGGAAATATTAGAGCGTCATTTTGCTACTGTTACTCGTGAAGAGTTTCTAGCAAATCTGGAAGAATTTTGTCCAGAATTTATTGCAGCAGGAATCGAGGATTCAGCAGCAGATGAATTTCAAAACACAGCAATTTATCAGCAAGCAAAGCAAGAGAGTAAGCTAGAGATTGCTCCTAAGCTTTTGAAGAAAGGACTAAGTATTCAAGAAGTAGCTGACATTCTAGAACTGGATGTACATCTTATCGCCAAATAAATGAATTATTCAGATGCTAGATGTAAATAAATGTCAGGCAATATTAGAGAATTATTTTGCGACCGTGACTCCCGATCGATTTATGCTAGATTTAGCCAAGTATTGTCCAGAATTATTCGATGAAGGATCGACTCATCTAGAT
>NZ_JANNDR010000344.1:0-6138 GCF_031378165.1 Chamaesiphon sp. OTE_75_metabat_556 | reverse complement strand
CAGTCGGCGAAAATGTCGGCGTCGGTGATGTCGAACATTTGGACGATCGCAAAGAATGGGACATCGCTGCCAATAAAGGGATGGCGAAACCCTTTATCGATGTGTTACCCGAAAAATTCGATACTCAGTTGGGAAAATGGTTTAAAGGTGGTCAAGAACTATCGGGTGGACAATGGCAAAAGATCGCCCTGGCAAGAGCTTTTATGCGATCTGATGCAGATATTCTAATTTTAGACGAACCAACGGCGGCGATGGATGCTGAAGCGGAAATGAATATCTTCAATCATTTTCGATCGCTCACTCAAGATCGGATGGTAGTCCTGATTTCGCATCGCTTTTCGACTGTCAGAATGGCAGACAAAATCGTCGTGATGGCTAATGGTGAAATTATCGAACAAGGTTCCCACGCGCAATTATTACAAGCTGGGGGACGGTACGCGCATCTATTCTCGCTCCAAGCCGCCGGTTATCAATAATTAGTTGATAGTTGATAGTTGATAGCTAATAAATTCCCCTAATTTCCTTAAGGAAATTGGGGATATAGTATTAATGCTCGGTATTCAATATTCGGGACTAGATCGATCGTTAGGATCTGATTACTCACATCTTGCACCAATACATGGGGACTAGTAAAAGCGGAGATCTGGGGATACCCACAAGGGGCACTCCTACAGGTGAATTGTAGTTAGGATGGGGATTTAAACTCCACCCGAACAACCCAATTATCAATTGTAAATTATCAATTATCAATTAATTTAACGAGTGCGGCGGATGGTGTTGTTGACAGTCGTACCGTTGTTTTGGTAGGTATTGTTACGATTGCCAGCAACATCAGTAGCTTGACCGTTAGCAACGGAAGTACTA
Organism: Chamaesiphon sp. OTE_75_metabat_556; assembly: GCF_031378165.1. Lineage (NCBI taxonomy): Bacteria > Bacillati > Cyanobacteriota > Cyanophyceae > Gomontiellales > Chamaesiphonaceae > Chamaesiphon > Chamaesiphon sp. OTE_75_metabat_556. Next base: position 5,274 of record NZ_JANNDR010000344.1, on the reverse strand, counting down.
GTGGTAGAAGTATTACGGCGACCGGTTTGAATGTTGCTCACGCCAGTAGTATTCTTTTGAGTAGTAGTGTTGCGATTGCCAGTGACGATCGAGCTTTGATCGTTGCTAATAGTGGTCATGGTATCGCCAGCATGAGCGGGGAGTGACAAACCGACAGTTGCCAAGCTTAAACCAATAACCAGGATAGATTTAAAGTTCATAATTGAGAATTCCAAGTAAGTAAATAAGTAAAGTAAGTGCAGTTACAAGTATCTAAATTTGCGGTTGTAAATGTCGTGTCCCACCACAACCGCAAAGAGCTGATTAGCGTGTGCGGCGGATGGTGTTGTTGACAGTAGTACCGTTGTTTTGAATAGTTGTGTTGCGATTACCTTGGACATCCACAGCTTGACCGCTAGAGATCGAAGTACCAGTGCTGCTAGTAGTGCGACGACCAGTTTGAGAATTGCTGACACCAGTGGTGTTATTTTGGTAAGTGCTGTTGCGATTACCCGTGATAACTGCGCTTTGAGTATTACCAATTACGGTGGCAGTATCGGCATGAGCGGGAAGCGACAAGCCCAATGTAGCGAAGCTAAGACCGACAACGAGGATAGATTTGAAGTTCATGGTTGAGATTCCTAAATAAGTAAATAAGTGAGTCGATCGCAATTAAAAAATGTCAAAACTTGTGGCTGCAAATAAAGTTGTTTGCAACCGCACTAAAGATGATTAGCGAGTGCGACGGATCGTGTTGTTGACACTGGTACCATTGTTTTGAATGGTGGTGTTACGGTTGCCAGAAATATCTGTTGCTTGACCGTTGGAGATGGAAGTCCCAGTGTTGCTAGTAGTGCGGCGACCAGTTTGAGAATTGCTGACGCCAGTGGTGTTATTTTGGAAAGTGTTGTTGCGATTACCAGTGACGATCGTGCTTTGATTGCTATCAACAACAGTCGCGGTATCAGCATGAGCCGGGAGAGATAATCCGATAGTAGCGAAGCTGATGCCGACAATGAGAATAGATTTGAAGTTCACGATCGATATTCCTTAGTGACTGAGTTGTTAACGATTTACTTATGCTGGAGACTACAAATCTTTTTGACTAATTCCGTAAAACTTCGAGATATAATTTCAACTTTAATCTGAGTTTTGACGGTATTAACTAGAGTATGTATTGTGTCTGTTGCGTTCATACTGATAACTACAGATCGGGATATTCGTTTTCCAGGAATATTGCTGATTAAAATCAAAAATATCCTCAGATCGCGCTGAAACCCATATAACATCAGAAATTATTTGTGTTGTCCGATCGACAAAAATGCAAGTTTTGTTGCGACGGTGAAAGTTTCGATCAATAACAACCAAGCTTTGTCAATCGTTATTTGCTACCGATCGGGCATCATAAATAAAAATAGGGAGAATGTGATGAATAGTGAAGATAGAAAGAAGATTGATACTTGTAGGCAAAAACTAGCAGAGGTTTTATATCGGAATATGCCCACGGAAGAACTCGATAATTTTGAGGAGATAGAATCAGTTATTGGTGCTGGAGATGTGGAGTCAGCCGTTAAAAAAATGGGGATGAGGGTCAAATGATCGGGTGCTCGTTGGTCAGCAGCAAAGGTAAATCAGATTTTAAGCTGGTGTTGCGCCTAGTTTACAGCATTGCTCAAAATGATTAGAATTTAGATCTCCTAGACCTAATTCCCATGGCTAAATTTTACGCCCAACTAGACGCCAAACTGTGTGAATTTATCAGCCAGCAACAGCTCTTTTTTACCGCGACTGCCCCAATCGACGGACGCATTAACCTGTCACCCAAAGGGATCGATTCGTTTCGGTGTCTAGATTTCGATCGAGTTGCCTATTTGGATCTCACTGGCAGTGGCAACGAAACAGCCGCACATCTACATCAAAATGGGCGGATGACGATGATGTTCTGTAGCTTCACTGACAAGCCGTTAATCTTGCGGCTCTATGGCAAAGGTGAAGTTGTGAGTCCTGGTAGTTCACAGTGGGATCTGCTCATCGATCGATTCACCGATCTCCCTGGCAAACGTCAGCTCATCTTGTTGCAGCTAGAATCAGTGCAGACATCTTGTGGTTATGGCGTGCCCATCTACGAACTTCAGACCGAACGCTCGACTCTGCTCGATTGGGCAACTACCAAAGGGACAGAAGGCGTGAGCGCATATCAACACCAAAAAAATCTCACGAGCATTGATGGATTACCGACTTATTTGGAGTAGCGGCAGTCAGCAGACTCTTGAGATCGCGACTTGTGAACAGACGTAAATCTTCACCTTGGGACGGAACATTATCTATCGAGATCGAGACAACTGCATTAGTTATAACTGGCTCTCGAATTGCCTTTATCAAAGCAATTAGTAGCGGATTGCTAGAATACTATCTGTTGAGGATGGGAGAAGTGCTATAATCCCGAACAATAAATAAGTATATACACTCAGTCACTCTCGATCGATACTCGATCATTCTTGACTGGCGAATTGTCTGTAATTGTTACAGCATCGCAGATAGCCAGCACAGCTTGTTGCTAGATGGGAGCTGAGAACCAATTTTATTTCATACCAAATTACCGATTTAAAAAAAACATGCTCGGCAAGTATTCGCATTTAGAAATTTTAGGTGGCGCGATCGGCTTGTCAGCGATCTGCGTACCGCTAGTTGCGGCTCAACTAATTTCCCCGCAACCAGCGACCTCAAAATCGCTATATGTGTCATATCCCCCCGCTGATTATCAGACTGCCTCCGATCGAATATTTTTGATCGGGAGCGCGCCAAGTGAAGGCAAAGTCTCAGTAAATAATAAGCCCGTCCCCCGCTCTCAAAAGGGACATTTTGCCTCAGTCTTCAATCTCAAGGTGGGCAAAAACACCTTCGAGGTCGATTATAAAGGTCAATCAAAAACGATCGTCGTCACCCGATCGGCAGCATCAAAAACTGATGCGCCCAAAGATAATTTTGCGCCCAATTCCCTAGAGCCGCAAGGCGATATGGCGCGGATGCCTGGAGAATTGGTCTGTTTTGGTGCTAGTGCGCCCACCAAAGCCAAGGTGCAAGTCAATGTCGCCGGACAGGATATTAAACTTCAAGAACAAACCAACGGCGTCGAGTTACCCGATAATAAAGCCGCATTAATCGATCGCAATCAACCCCAAGCGATGTACGGTGCTGGGCAGTATTTAGGCTGCGCGATCGCTTCCGCTGCTGCCGATTTGGGCAATCCCACCTATAAACTCGAAGTGGGCAATCCACCTACGACTGTCTCCCAAGCCGCTCCTGGTAAAGTCCAGATCCTCTCGCCTACCAATTTAGATATTGCGGAAGTAATCGTCGAAAGTGGGATTGTGCGCACAGGCGCGGGTTCTGATTTTAGTCGCCTGACTCCGCTACCGAAAGGCACTAGAGCCTCGATCACCGCCCGTCAGACTGGCAATAATAATGGTAAACAAACCAACTGGGTACGGCTCGATTATGGGGCTTGGATTTTGGCAGAGCAAGTCAAAATCACCACTGGAGCGACCATCCCACCTAAAACGATCGTCAAAAGCGTCACCAGTAAAGAACGTGACGGAGCCACCGATGTGACGATTCCGTTGCAAGTCCCCGTGCCAGTTACCCTCGAACAAGGCACAAATACCCTCACCCTGACGCTGTACAATACCACCGCGCAAACTGACATTATCCGCTTCAATGATAATCCCACCGTTTCGCGGCTAGATTGGAAGCAAACCAGCCCTGGGGTGGTGCAGTATGTATTTAACCTCAAATCAAAACAGCAATGGGGTTATAAGCTCAGATACCAAGGTAGTAACCTGGTGTTATCCCTCCGCCACCCACCCAAACTCGATAAAGGTAATCTCAGCAAACCCCTCGCTGGTACCAAGATCTTATTAGATCCCGGCCACGGTGGTAAAGATTCTGGCGCTCTCGGGCCGAATGGTGCGAGTGAAAAAGATGCCAATCTCTATGCTGCGAAACTTCTAGCCAACGAGCTAGCGATGCGCGGTGCGTCGGTATATCTGACACGGGAAGCGGATAAATTTATCGAATTGAGCGATCGTCAAACCATCATCGACAACCTCGAACCCACCCTCGCGCTCTCAGTCCATCACAACTCCCTCCCCGATGGCGGCAACCCCGACACCAAAGGTTTCTCCACCTTCTGGTACCACGCCCAAGCCCAAAGCCTTGCCATGTATCTACACAATTATGTGGTCAAAGATACGGGTCGGAATGCTTATGGCGTATTTTGGGATAATCTCGCGCTGGCTCGCCCTTCGGCATCGCCTTCGGTGCTGCTAGAGTGGGGTTTTATGAGCAATCCTGGCGAGTTTGAGCTAATTGCCAATCCCCAAGAACAGCAAAAAATGGCTAAATCGATCGCTGATGGTATTACCCAGTGGTTGCAGTCAGCATCAAATTAATTGCTTCAAGTCTGGCCGCTAAATTCGTCAGGGCAATCTTGACTATTTAGAATATGTAAGATTGGAGATTGTAACCAATCGAACTGTTGCACTAATTAGTCACAAAAATACACTGATTCCTGGAACCGATATTTGTATCGCTCCAGGTCAGTTAGATATAGTATCGATTCTGATAAATACGATCGATAGGTTAGAGTTATCCGATCGAGATTTATCATGGATTCATCCCGATTATGAGCATGAGTTTCAACGATCGCTAAAAAGTAACCAGAATTTAGTCGTGCAGGTAAATTCATGAGTTAATTCATTCGATCTACTTTCTGTTGCCGATCGATATTTGTGCAAAAGTCGCAAGCTTTGGTATACACAAGAAAATCGCGCTGAGAGTCATTTCTACTGTACATACATGGGCAGATCTGATAAGAATGGTAAGAAGTCGTTTCGATTTATTCGGCACTGGTCGCTTAAAGAATGAGTGTTAGAATGGGGCAGATCTATCGTCAATCGTTGTCTTGCTCGCATTCCTCTCATCGCCTCCGAAGCGGTAGGCGAGCGGCTCCTGCTGTTTAAGCTGACAATTCGTCTTTACAGGAATAGCAGGGGCAATTTATGCCCCTGCTATTCCTGTTTGAGGTGTTTTAAACTAATTTGAGATGAGAAGATCGCTAGGATTAACTAGAACTCAAATCCCAGGCCAAAATTTACCCCATTAATCGAGGCAAAATCAGTGTTGTAGTTGACTACTAGTGCTACATTTTCAAATAAATTGACATCGACACCGATCGTGCCTAAGATTCCGAATCTGGACTCATTATTACTATTAGCTCCAGAACTAAACTGTACC
>NZ_JANNDR010000343.1:0-46521 GCF_031378165.1 Chamaesiphon sp. OTE_75_metabat_556 | reverse complement strand
GCGCCAGCGATATCTTCACGATCGAGTTGGAGCGGCACGATGCCGTCGAGAAAAGCCTCGACATCCACCGCCGTTAACTCGTGGACATTGGCAGCCGCAGGAACGGTGGTCAACGGCTCGTTTGCGATGTCATTGGCGGATGATAGCCTACTGTCGGTAATCGGTGCGGATAGCGCGGGCGGAACTTGTCCGAACGAGATTACCTCCGGTAGGCACGCCAACGATGAAAGCATTAAGCAGAGAATTATTAAAGTCGCAAATTTTTTCATAAGTTCTGTTCGTAATATCTTATGCTTAATTACTAAAAATTATTTAGAGATTGCTGCTGTTGGAGCGAGATCGACGATGCCTTTATCGGTGACTTTTTCGCCCATCCGAGTATTGATTTTGAGAATTTTTCCCGCCGTGGGAGTGCGAATGTATGCCCGCTCTAATTCAATTTGAGCGCGGTTTTGAGTGGCGATCGCACTTTGTACTTCAGATTGGGCTGCTGGGATATCGATCGGTCGAACTTCGGCAATGCGGGTGAGATTTGCCTGGGCTTCAACAATTTGCCCTTTTAGAACTTTTACGCTGCCATTACTTATTACTCATCAACACGACCGCCTCTACTAACATTTCTGCTTGAGCATCCCAACTCTTGAAATTTGGTTGATAAAGCTGACAAAGTAGCAGCCCATTAATAAATGTCGAAATAAATTCGCAGATCGTGTAATTATCGACCTGTAAATAATTATTAATTGCTGCGATCGTTTCTCGATCCAATTGCTCGAAAATAGTAATAGAATTTCGACTTAAACTCTCTTTGGAAACATCTTCTTCTCCCGCTTGCTGTTGGTAATAATCCATCCAGATCGTCAATTGCTTGGCAAAGTAGTCTCGATTTTCCTGCGTGAACTCTAGAATTGCACCGACTCGCGATCGAATATCCGGTGGTACCGATTCAGCTTGAATCAGAAAATTGCTGATGTCTCGCTGGGCTAGTTCCTCCACTAGTTGCAAAAATATCGCTTCTTTACTCGGAAAATAGTGGTACAGCGTTCCTGTTGATATCCTCAGCTTTTGGGCGAGTTGGCGCATGGTAATTTTCCCATAACCGATCTCGGCAAATAGCTCAAAACTCTCTGTTAGTAGTTGTTTTCGGTATTGCTCTCGATCGACTATCTTCGGCATTCTATTTTATATCGAACGTTTGTTATAAACAATTTAACCTCAAAAAATCAGGGTGTCAATCTAAACGCCCTGACGATCAAATATTTGCCGCTTGCTATAGTTTCAGCATCAATTGGCTCCGGAAACCTATTTCAACTGACAAGAACTCCGATAGTAATCCAACTCCGGCTCTTGCCAGGAAAAAGCGAAGTGACTGATGGAGCGAATCTGGGGAAGATTGCGGTGAATGCCATCCATTTGGACTTCTAGCGACGGACGACCCTCGGTTGCCCGTCCCCAATTCCCCGCGAGTGCTGGTACCACGTCCGTATTTGCTGGCGCGAAACTGAGGACGCGGCGAATTTGATCGACGATACAATTACTGCGATTGCAAGTGGCATAAGCCATCGGGTGCCATTCATTGGTCGTGAATCGATCCCAAGGTTGCAAGCGCGAATCGTAGCCTCTGCGCCCGACGGGTTGATTGGCTTCAGGAAAAAACACTGCGCCAGACCTAATTCGTTGTTGTTCGACGGGAGCCGCCGCTGTTTTCAAGAAATTGACCACGCCTTGACTGGCATGAGCGAGGGTTAGTTGCCACAAATCCCATTCGATCCAGGGGAATTTTTCCTCATAGGACATCGTTCCTTCGGCGTCTAGGGGGGTGCGCCCCTGCCATAAGGGCGAAACTTCATTGGGATAGAGTTTGTCCACCTCCTTGAGGTCATTAATCGTGATGCCGCCCTTGGTCAAAAAGCGATCGATCAGGTCGGTACCTTTTTGATTTTGCGCTAAGGCAGCAAGGGTTTTGCGCGACTCATCGCCATAAATCCATAAGTCTTTGACTTGGCTGGCGATCGATTGTCCGCCCTGCCCGCGTGGGAAGCGAATATAATCGAATAGCAGCCCATCAGGTTTCCTATTGACGACTTCGCGAACGATTTGCTCGTAGTCAGTTTTGGCTTTGTTGCTGTAAGGATCGACAAATAAGACCGAACTAGTGTTGCCATCAGTGGCTTTTTGGAAGCCTTCTTCACCTGCAAATAATGTAGTTTCCCCACGCCCATTAATCGCAATTGTGGACTGTCCTTCAGGCGTGACGGCGTATTCAGGACCAAAGTTGAGGCTGTACATCCAGGCATAGACTTTCATGCCGCGTTCGCGCCCTTTTTGGATCGAGTCGGCAAGGAGATCGGTTTTATCGGTGCCCCTACTGGTCAAGACTGAGTTCCAAGCCGTGCGATTGCTCGATCGAGGTAATAAGGCTTTGCCGTAGAATGTAGCGACATAGACTTGGTTATAGCCTTTATTGACCATCCGATCCAAGATTTCTTCCAAGGCACCAGGATTCGTATCGCAAGGATAGAGCCGTACCCAAATGGCCTGATTTTTCAACCAGCTCTTCTGGCGGCACTGGGTGACATCGTTAGCGTGCTTTTTGACGATTTCTGCGTACTTAGTTTGACTAGTACGATCGCCTTTTTGGGCAGCTTGGCGCAAGACGTTTTTGGTATTGACTTCGGCTGCGGGAATCTGACAATAATCGTTACTGGGCGCAGTCGGTGTAGGTGCTTTCTGGACGGGACTTGGTGGTACCGCATAGCCTGGTGCCGTGAAGCTAGTTGTCGTTAGTACCCCTACTAATAATTTTTGATGCCACTTGTGGGGATACCATCCCACCAGTGAGATCGGTAGATTCTTGTGTAGCTTACAGTTCATAGATAGTATCGCTTGCGATGGCTCTCGATCGTAGTTCAGCATCTTAAAGTTAAAAGGAGAAGCCAATTTACATTGACTTCTCCTTTCAACTTATGTTGATTCTGACCGATCAATTGTGGATAAAGTTCCGCTTCAGCCGCAAAATAACGATCGATTCTAAATAATTTTAGCTAGTAGTTGTAATTGCTAGCCTACCTACCAAGCGATTAGGCACCCCGTTGCAGAGCCAATTCGATTTGCTTGAATTTTTGCTCTAGACTGGTTTTGAGCTTCTCTGGTAACGGACGATTGGGATAAGCGGCATAGTGGGCTGCGAGCGAGTTGAGTGCCGTCCGCATACTGGTAAAGGAACTCAGCTTAGTGAGGGCTGGATCTTGACGATAACGCGAGGCAAAGTCATTGATATTCAACTTTGCCAACGACTGAGCGGTAGCTTTGTCAGGGGAGTCATCTGGTAACTCTAGTACTGCTTTCATACTATTGAGGACGGTCATGGTGTCCTGACGATAATTGCCAACTAATCCACCCGGGCTAGCCGCACACCCAGCCAAACCAACGATCACAACTAGTACTAACGCAAATAACTGCGACCACAGACGCTTAAACATAATTTATAACTTAAAAATCTAAAACTCCAAAATTACTCTCCATCCTAACGCGAATCCGATCGCAAATGGAGGAGCGGGCGCGAGCGATCGACTTGAGGCATTAATGCCAGCGGTAAACTTGACTATTGGCGATCGATCGACAACGATTAACTTAGTCAATCGGATTGCTACTCACTCAACATTGTCGATCGATTGCCGTCACCAGCTATTCCAACCCTATTTCCCCCTTCCTTGCCACTGATATGAGTATCCCTCGTCCCTATATTTTCATGTGGACGATCGTGGGCTTATTGCTGACGATCGGTGCTAGCTTCATTCCCGTTTATGTGACCAGTTCTCCCTGGCAATGGCTCAATGTTGGCGGGGTCTCTGCCTACCCTTTAGGATTTAAGTGTCAAGTTGGCGCGGTATTATCGATCGGTTGTTTGGGTGGTAGAACTGCGGGCGCACTCTCTCAAGCTACTTATGTGTTGCTAGGCGCGATCGGCTTACAAGTGTTTAATGATGGTGGTGGCCTTGGCTATCTGCAAAAACCAGCTTTTGGTTATTTACTCGGATTTATTCCTGGGGCTTGGGTGTGCGGACAGTTGGCTTTTCGACGCCGATTTGCTAAAAGTGAAGTGCGATCGACACCCCCAGTAGAACAGCTTGGCTTGAGTTGTCTGTTGGGACTGTTGACAATTCATGCGGTCGGGATTCTCTATTTAGTTTTATTTCAGTTGGTTAATTGGCAAAGTTCGGGCGAATTTAAGCTAGTCGAGGCGATCGGCACTTATTCGATCGAGCCGTTTATCAGTCAACTAGTGCTAGGATGTTCCGCGACCCTGATTGCTTTTATTTTACGCAGACTGATGTTTTACTAGTAATTCGATCGCATGAAAATTAGAAATTATTATTTTTGGGTGGCTGCTGTTAGTAACATTTGCATCGATATTATCAGTAAACGCGCGATCGTCGAAAATCTCCGCATCGAACGCACATCCTTCCCGATCGTGCCCAATATCTTGCATTTTACTTATATCCGCAACCACGGCGCGGCATTTAGTCTGTTGGAGGGACAGCTGTGGTTACGCTGGTTATCATTGATCGTGAGCGTGATCTTGATTGGTGTGGGGATTTTCAAGGTTTTTAGTAATATTTGGGAGCAGCTCGGATTCGGTCTGATCCTAGCTGGTGCTGCGGGGAACGGGATCGATCGCTTATTTTTCAATGGCTCAGTCGTCGATTTTATCGATCTCCGATTTATTAATTTTGCGATCTTCAATTGGGCTGATGTATCGATCAATTTAGGCATCGTTTGCTTGCTGATTCATAGCTTCTTTTACCAGCCCCAACAATCCAATCGGTAGCGATCGGATTGAAGCCAATCTCCCCGTAGCAATTACATACCGATCGATCCGATCTGTTTTAACCATGTCAATTTTAAATCACAATTGCGGTCGCTACCTCGTCTTCCTCTCCGCATTCGCGATCTTACAAAATCTATCGATCAGTAGTACGAATGCAGCTCCCCGCACCAAAATCGAGAATAATCCGACCTCGCGAGTTAGCAAATTCGTCTACACGCCCGTCAAACTATTACCAAATGTCGAAGTCAAAGAAACACTATCCGATCGCGATATTCCTACTGGCGATGGTGGCTTTGCGCGAGATTATTCTATTCAACTCATGGCTGGAGATCGAATTGCGATCGAGCTGAATTCGGAATCCTTCGATACTACTGTCATCCTACTCAATGCTGAGGGCAAAACGATCGGCAAAAATGATGATGGCCCCGATGGCACTAGTAATTCGCTCCTATTTACCAAAATTAAAGACGCGGGCACCTATGTCATCCGCATCCAAGGTTTTGGCGAAACTAGTAGCGGGGAATTTAAGTTAAAAGTTAGTAAGTTACAAGTGCAGCAGTGAGTTTAGTGGATAGTGGATAGTGGATAGTTGAAATGTAGTTCTGAAATATCAACTCTATTTCACCATTCACTATTCACTTTCCCCTATAGCCTAAAGCCTAAAACCTAAACCCTTACATCCCAACCGTCTCATATCCAGCATCGACATAGAGAATCTGTCCGGTAATGCCACTAGCTAGATCGCTAGCCAAAAAAGCTGCCGCATTACCAACTTCAGTCTGAGTTACCGTGCGGCGCAATGGTGCGATTTCTTCGACGTGGTGAATCATATCCAAAATTCCCCCCACTGCTGAAGAAGCCAAAGTCCGAATCGGCCCGGCGGAGATGCCATTGACACGGACATTTTGAGTGCCAAATTCGGATGCTAAATAACGGACGCTCATTTCCAAGCCAGCTTTGGCAATCCCCATCACATTGTAATTGGGAATTACTTTGACCCCACCGAGATAAGTGAGCGTGATAATACTTCCCCCCGCTGTCATCAGCGGTTTGGCAGCACCAGCCAGCCGATTGAGCGAATAAGTACTAATATCCATCGCCTGTGCGAAACCCGCTCTTGAAGTTTTGCTAAAATCGCCAGAGAGATCTTCTTTATTCGCAAACGCCAAACAGTGAATCAGAATATCGACGCGTCCCCATTTTTCACCAACTTCAGCAAATGTCCGATCGATTTGAGCGTCATCTTGAACGTTGAGCGGCAGATAAATGCTCGGGTTCAAGGGAGCGACTAACTCCTCAACTTTCCGCTCCATCTTCCCCTTTTCGTCGGGGAGATAGGTGATCCCGATATTCGCGCCCGCCGCATGGAGTTGTTGCGCGATGCCCCAGGCGATCGATCGATTATTAGCAATTCCAGTTACTAGGGCGTTTTTTCCGCTTAAATTTAACACGATAATTTCGTTCCATCTTAACTCGCACGGCTTATGATATCAGGTTAAGTTGGTACGCCGCTAAATGTCACCATCGACTCACGGCATTGTAAGAGAGAATAGACTTGCCAGGATCGAGCGGTTTGATGCTAGGTTGTCGGCGATCGATCTGACAGCTAGCGATCTCCTATCATACTTAGTATGCTGCGATACAAAAAACTATTGGCAAGTCAGATTAAGTATTGTGTAATACCTTTAACTAGGGACTAGAAGTTTAGACCCAGCTCGATTCCGAAAGTGTGATTCCAACTATTCCCAGCCAGAGCAGATTTAAGATGGTCATGACGCAAGATAAACCGATCGCTAGTGTCTTTCAGCAGATGGCTGGAGGCGAGTTTCCGCCGGTATTAGAGACATTCGATCGCAATAAAACGATTTTTTTCCCTGGCGATCCGGCCGAGCGGGTGTATTTCCTCACCAAAGGGGCGGTAAAGTTGTCTCGCGTCTACGAAGCTGGCGAAGAGATTACAGTGGCCTTACTGCGCGAAAATAGCGTATTTGGGGTGCTATCTTTGATTACGGGCAATAAGTCTGATCGCTTTTATCATGCTGTCGCCTTTACACCCGTAGAATTATTGTCAGTCTCGATCGAGCAATTTGAAAAAGCCCTCAAAGATAATCCCGAACTATCTTGGATCATGCTTAGAGGCTTATCTTCACGGATTCTGCAAACTGAGATGATGATCGAAACTTTGGCACATCGTGATATGGGATCGCGACTTGCGAGTTTTTTGCTGATCTTGTGTCGGGATTTTGGGATTCCCAACGGCAATGGCATCACGATCGATCTTAAATTATCCCACCAAGCAATTGCCGAAGCGATCGGCTCGACCCGCGTGACAGTCACTCGCTTACTCGGCGATTTGCGCGATGAAGAAAATCAGGTCATCTCGATCCAGAAGAAAAAAATCACCGTTCATAATCCGGTGGCTTTGAGTCAGCAGTTTAATTAGTGGATAGTGGTTAGTGGTTAGTGGATAGATTTCCCTGCGGTATGAATCTAGGCTAAAAACATTGCCACTATCCACCATTCACTATCCACTATTCACTCAATATCCACCAACTTAAACCCCATCTGACACTCATAAGCATTGGATTGGACTTCGGTACAGCAATCGAAGTTGTAGACGAGACGACCGCAACCGAGTTTACCTTGTCGCCAGCGAGGTCGGCCATCGCGATCGGCGAGCAGACAGGCTTGACAGACTTGTTGTGGGGGAATAATTCGATCGTTTAAGATGACTACTAACATACACCATCCTCATTTTTGAGTCGGGATTGTTCGATTTTGACGGATTGACACAGTAGCGGCTGAGATCCCGACTGGGCGATCGCACCGCACTCAGATAGCGCGATTAAAATTGGAAATTGGTAGGGATAATAGTTTATATAGTCAATTCTATCAATACTACTCAAATTGTCACTAATATTTATCACTAGCGGTTGGCAGCTCCAGCACCGAATCTTAGTTACGTATTTTCGGATAGCATCCCACTAGATTTTTGTACCGAGTGAGACAGTTTGGGACAATTGAGCCAGAGTTAAAGATCGGGCAGCGATCGATCCATGGCTTGAGCGAAGCCAGATCGATTGGTTATGATATATAACCATCTACCCAGAAACTCAATCGATCGCGTCATTCTCAACTTACTTCCTGATAAAGACTAGACCATGGTAAAAACTAACTTAGAATTTCTCGTAGAGACAGATCCGGCGATCGCGCGGTTAATTGGTTCGGAGCTAGGTCGTCAACGGAGTCATCTCGAATTGATTGCCAGTGAGAATTTCACCTCTGCTGCGGTACTCGCCGCACAGGGTTCGGTACTGACCAATAAATATGCGGAAGGCTTACCCACCAAACGTTACTATGGGGGCTGTGAATTTGTCGATGAGATCGAGCAAATTGCGATCGATCGCGTCAAGCAATTGTTTGGGGCGGCAGCGGCGAATGTCCAGCCGCACTCTGGCGCGCAGGCCAATTTTGCTGTTTTCCTGACGCTCCTCAATCCTGGGGACAAAATCATGGGCATGGATTTGTCCCATGGCGGACATCTCACCCACGGTTCGCCAGTGAATTTTTCGGGCAAATGGTTCGATGTCAATCACTATGGTGTCAGTCCTGAAACCGAGCAACTAGACTACGATCTGATTCGGGATTTGGCCAAACAACATCGTCCCAAATTGTTGATTTGTGGTTATTCGGCCTATCCTCGGATTATCGACTTTGCCAAATTCCGTGAGATTGCCGATGAAGTGGGTGCCTTCCTCATGGCCGATATCGCGCACATTGCTGGACTAGTTGCCACTGGCCATCATCCCAACCCGCTCCCCTATTGTGATGTCGTCACGACGACAACTCACAAAACCCTCAGAGGGCCACGTGGTGGTTTGATTATGACTCGCGATGCCGAACTGGGTAAAAAACTCGACAAGTCTGTATTCCCTGGCAGTCAAGGCGGCCCCCTCGAACATGTGATTGCGGGTAAAGCTGTCGCCTTTGGTGAAGCTCTCCAGCCCGCCTTTAAGACTTATTGCGGCAACGTGATTGCCAATGCCCAGGCACTTGCGGGTCAACTCCAACAACGGGGCTTCAAAATCGTTTCTGGTGGGACTGACAACCACTTGATGTTGGTCGATCTCCGATCGATCGGCATGACTGGCAAACAGGCAGATTTACTCGTTAGTGATGTCAATATCACCGCGAATAAAAATACCGTACCATTCGATCCAGAATCGCCATTCGTCACTAGCGGTTTGCGCCTGGGTTCGCCAGCGATGACGACTCGTGGGATGGGGACGACGGAGTTTGTCGAAATTGCAAATATTATTGCCGATCGCTTATTGAATCCTGAAGATGATCGAGTCGCCAGCGATTGTATCGAGCGGATTGCGACTTTGTGCGATCGCTTCCCCTTATATCCACATCTGAGTATGCCCGTGCCCGCACTGGTATAGATAACAGTGTGGAGTGCGTGAGATCTCGATCCCGTCGCACTCCACACAACTTAAGTCCTACCTAATACCTAACACCTCAAGCCTAAACCCTAAGAAGCATAGCCACCTTTCCGAATCAGATCGTCAGGACGGAGGTTGGAAACAAAGCTGCGGAAGGCTTGCCGCTCTTGCTCGTCCGCATCGCGATCGACTGGAATCGACGCATCGGCAATCACTTCTTCGATCACCCAAATCGGTGCTTTGGTGCGAATGGCGATCGCAATGGCATCGCTAGGGCGCGCATCGATTTCGCGAATTTGACCGTTGTTATTAATCGAGATCGACGCATAAAAAGTGTTGTCTTGGAGCGAATTAATCGTAATCCGATCGACTTTGAGATCGCAACTATCAAAGATATTGACAATCAAGTCATGCGTAAAAGGTCTTGGGGGCGTTTGCTTTTCCAACGCATTGACGATCGCTTTGGCCTGTTCTTGACTGATATAAATCGGTAAAGCACGACGATCCGAAGCATCTTTGAGTAAGACGATCGGACTCCGCGATACAGCGTCCAATGCAATCCCGGCTACTTTCATTTCAATCATGGTGGGTTCCTTACTATTAGTTACGGTGATTTAGGTGGTTACGGACGTTAAAGTTTAAAATTTGTCAGATTTAGCTATTAATGTAATCTTTATTGCTGCATGTCGATCGGGGTGGTTTCCTCTAGTTAATTTAGCGATTTAGATAGTTGCGAACCTTAAAGTCTAAAATTCGTCAGACTACAGCGGCTGCGGTCAGATTTGATACTTGGTTCTGGATCGGGGGCTTTTTCCTCTAATTACTGAATTTAGGTGATTGCGAACATTAAAGTTTAAAATAGAGACTGCCGTAATTAGTCTAACAAGCTGGTGTCTTGAAGATTAGTGCCGACATATATCAAGGATGGCTTACGAAACACTCGATCGCGAATAGTACTTTGACTGAAAATAGATGTTTACAGGACTAGTTCAATCGCTGGGAAATTTACGCCTTTTGACTGACGATCGGTTGGAAGTTTTGTGCAGTGGTAGTGATGCCCAAGTTATTCTGACCGATCTAACTATTGGTGATAGTGTAGCTGTTGATGGGGCATGTTTAACCGTCGAAGAAATTTTACCACAAGGGTTTATTGTCACGGTTTCACCTGAGACTATAAATCGTACAACGATCGGCCAAAGAGATCGCACTTCTACTCATGCAAATTTGGAAACATCATTGCGGGTAGGTGGGAAAATTGGCGGTCATTTTGTCACGGGACATATCGACGGCATCGGCAGACTAGTCTCTAGCAAAGCTACTGCCACTTCCTGGGAAATGCGCTTCGCCGCCCCCCAATCCCTCACCGAGCAATGGGCGGATTATCTAAGTCGGTATTTAGTCTCCAAAGGCAGCATCGCTGTCAATGGCGTGAGCTTGACGATTGCCGATTGCGATCCGGGCGGCAATTGGTTTACGGTAGCGGTCATTCCCCATACTTACGAGTACACCAATCTCTCCCAACTTCAGCCAGATGAATGGGTGAATCTGGAAGCAGATATTTTGGGCAAATATGTCGAAAAACTAATGGTATCGACTGATCGCGCTACCAGCAAACGCGAAATCATCACCCCAGACTTTCTCGCCGCAAATGGTTATGCGTAGAGGATAGAGGATAGTGGATAGTGGATAGTGAATAGTGAATAGTGAATAGTGAATAGTGAATAGAGAGAGAGTTTGGACGCTGGCGTCCTTTTATCTCCTAGTTTCCCCGCTCCCCGCTCCCCGCTCAGTGAACGTAGCCGAACTGAAAAATCTCGATCCGCCGGATATTCGCCTAACTCAAGTTCGGTTTACCCCTGCGATCGCTTATCCTCGATCCGTTACTCTTGGGGGGTGAGTCTTAGCAATCGGGTATATCGTGGTCAGAAAGTGGTTGCTCCCAACATTAAGCGAAGTATTAGCAAAAGCAGAACCGACGGGCATCGATCTGCTCGTACCCGAATTCAATCCGCCCGATTCACAGCCCACTACCGACGTCCGGCAGCAAGAACTCAAAGCCGAAAGTCAGTGGCATAGTGCGATCGCGTCTGTCGAAACTTTATTATTAACATCCTTACCCAGTCCGATTGGAGCCAGTGAGCTGAGTGAAGAGACAGTCATCGAAGGGTTATTAATTACCGCACCATTGCCCTTATTCAGCCATCCCGCGATCGTGTCCCAGTTGCACACGATTACGTTTACGACTCCTCATGTCAATCGCCAATTATTACCATGTCAGTCGCCAGGGCGATCGCGCAATCTCGATCTGACACATCACTTTCCGATCGAATTATTGCTGACAGATCCACTCGCAGACGAACGCTTCTGTCTGGTATTGACGCAACAGTTCAGCTTGGTAGTCGTTTTGGGTGAAGAAAATGGCGAACCGCGCTGTCAATTTTCATTCGATCCTGATGACTTGGATCTCGCGTGGAAATCTTTACGCGGCAGAATCATGCTGACCGCACCCGAACACTTAGCATATTTAGATGAGCTAGCTGCCCAATTTAGCCCGATCGAGCCGGATTATCGTTGGGTGATGGCATTTAGTCAATCCTTATTAGCACATCAGCCAGTCGCCCAGCTAGCCCCGACTCAGCAACCAGTCGAGGTACCGACGAAAGTAGCTGCCGATGTCGAACTGATCCAAGCACTCACTCACGAGATTCGCACGCCGCTGACGACAATTCGGACGATGACGCGGTTACTCTTGCGCCAGCCGGACTTGTCCCCACGCGTGCTCAAGCGGTTGAGTGCGATCGATCGCGAGTGTACCGAGCAGATTGATCGGATGGAACTGATTTTTAGTGCGGTAGAACTGGCCACTGCCCAGCCATCCCAAGCTGTAGATTTAACCACGATGTCGATTGGCGAGTTACTCGAACAAAGTCTGCCTCATTGGCAACAACAAGCCGAACGCCGCAATCTGAATCTCGCTGTTGCCATTCCCCATAAGCTCCCCGCTGTCGTCAGCAATCCGACAATTCTCGATCGAGTATTGACGGGGTTAGTCGAAAACTTTACCCGCAATCTGCCTTCTGGCAGCCGGATTCAAGTCGAAGTTACGCCGGTGGGAGACAAATTGAAATTGCAACTCCAATCTCAATCGGATGACGATGAACAGCCTCACACCCCCGCCCAACAACGACACTCGATCGGTCAATTACTCACTTTTCAACCAGAAACCGGCAATCTCAGCCTCAATCTGAATGTGACCAAGAATCTGTTTCACCTCCTCGGTGGTAAACTGATCGTGCGCCAACATGTCCAACAGGGGGAAGTGTTGACGATCTTTTTGCCACTATCGACGATTGCGCAGAGTTAGTCGCGCGTCAAGACAAGACAGGGAGTTGAGAGTTGAAAACTAACAACGAGCGAATCCCCCAGTCATCCAGTCCCCAAGTCACCCAGTTCCCCAAGTCACCCAGTTCCCCAGTCCTTTAATCTTCATGCTTTGGTTTGTCAAAATTGAAACGGGAATAGTTCCCAAACAAGAATTCGATCGCTATATCCCCGCGCACAAAGCTTACGTGCAGGATTTGATCGATCGCGGACATCAAGCCACCACTGGATACTGGGGCGAACGTGGGGGTGGGATGATGCTATTTCAAGCTGAGTCTCTCGCTGAAGCCGAACTAATTGTCGCCGCCGATCCGCTCGTCAAGAATCATTGTGTCACCTGTCAATTACACGAATGGCGGATTGTCATGGGCGGATTTTTGTAATCGATCGATTTTAAAGCGATGGCAAACAGTTAAAGCTCCAAACTAAATATTTCGGTCAATACCACATTAGAAAATAGTAATCCTTCGGGATCTGATAAGCGGACATAGCGATCGTCATTGGCACTAACGACAATTTCCACCCAGCCGCGATCTCGATCTCGTTGCAAGCATTTTAATAAACTGTTGACACGATCGATCCCAAATTCGGATTCGATCGCTTGGAGGCTGACCCCACGCGCCAATCGCAATCCTAGCATCAACGTTTCTAAAAACCGATCTGCTGTGGGGGTCAGATCGACTCGCCAATTACAGCCGTCAGCGACCCATTGATAGTATTCCTGAGTCTTGCGGGGACGGGTGAAGCGATGATCTTCGAGATTGCTGGCCGCACCCATGCCGAAGGCGTAGTAGGATTGATTTTGCCAATAGGTGAGGTTATGGCGGCACTGAGAGCCAGGTTTGGCGTAGTTAGAAATCTCATAATGTGTGTAACCCGCGCCACTTAAAATTTGCTGCGCGGTACGATACATCTGAGCGGTGGTTTCGTCGCTGGGGAGAGGTTTATCGCCCGGTTGATATTGCTTGGCGAAGGGGGTTTGCGCTTCGACGATCAGATCGTAACAGGAGATATGGGTGGGATTTAGCTCGATCGCGGACTCTAGGGAAGTGGCCCACTGGACGATCGTTTGTTGGGGTAAGCCAGAAATCAGATCGAGACTCCAGTTGCTGATTCCGCCTCGATGCAACAGCTCTACAGCCTGGTAAATATCGCTGACTGTATGCGATCGACCACATAATTGCAATAACTGGTCTTGAAAGGCTTGCACGCCGATGCTGATTCGATTTATCCCCGCCTGGAGATAGCCCTGAAGCTGGGTCAGATCGAAGGTGCCGGGATCGATTTCCATCGAAATCTCAGCATCATTGGCAATCCCAAATTTGGTAGCTAATAAGTCTAAGATCTGCCCCAATTGGGCGACTGTGAGCAAGGAAGGAGTGCCGCCGCCAAAGAAGATGGTGGTGAGGGGTTGTTGATAATTTATTTGAGTGGCGATTTCTGCCGTTAAGCGATCGAGATAGAGTTGGATATTACCAGAACTCGCGCCTGTATGGCGATCTCCGACGACAAAGACGGGAAAGTCGCAGTAGTAGCACCGCCGCCGACAGAAGGGGATGTGAATGTAGGCAGCAGTTGGCAGCAAGGAAATAATTACTGATATATGCCCTCAATGGCGGGCGGTGTATGTGCTAGATGTCTTTACTCTATTGTATTGGTTTGCGTCCAACCACAAGCGATCTATTGTCCCCACGATCGCCAAACCATCCTTACAGTTAAGTGGCGGAGTTGTTTTGCTGTTGCAACGCTAATGCCGAGGAGTTGCGAGTGGTTGCCAGATTTACGACTAGTCCTAACACGGCAACTTTCGATACTGTCAACGTGCGGAGGGAATTGCGCAAAACTTCCCGATGGACTTTGCCGAGTCTGTTGACCAGAAGTAATCCGTCTGTGTGCGGGATTAATAATAATGAATCTGCAAAACTTAGGGGGACGGTATCATAAATAACTAAATCGAAATTACGTTGACATTTGTCCATCAGATTCTGCATTTTTTTTGAACTCAAAATGCTGGTGGGATCTAAAGAAACCGAACCAGCTAGCAGAATATATAAATTTTCCTCGCCGGGCAACAGATGAACTGTTTCCATCAGCTCTGTGGTGCCAGCAATAATATCGGTTAAACCAGGAATCGCAGCACCACTAGGTTGATCCACTAGACTTTGCAAACTGGGCTTGCGCAGATCGGTATTTACCAACAATACCCGCTGACCCATGGCAGATGCAGCTTGTGCCAATTGAATGGCAATCGTCGTTTTGCCCTCATCAGGCAATGACGAACTGACAACGAGCGATCTAATCGGTGCGTCTGGACGCAACAGCCGAATTTGCGAATTTAGGGCGCGGAAAGCTTCCAAAAAGGGTGAAAATCGATATTGACCGAGCACCTCAGTCACAGGTGGCAGATTGCGATCTGTAGCCATCTTCCCCGTCAAAGATTTTTGTTCGTCTTCTCGGTGCGGAATTACGCCCAAAATCGGAATATTTAGTTCGTCGCGTAAGTCTTTGAGTGAATAAATAACATCGTTCATCTTATCGACTACTAAAGCTACTCCCGTCCCTAATAGTAAGCCGAGAATCGACCCTAAAGCCAGATCTTTGGCTAGGCTCGAAGATTCGAGCGGTCTAACCGTTGGTGCCGCAATCAGCTCCCACGGTACCTCTTGACGAGCAGCACTAATCTTTAAATCTTCCCGTTTTTGCAAAAACTTGTTGACTTGTTCTGTGGCAGTTTTTAATTGTCGATCGAGATTTTCATATTGACGAGAGATCGTGGGGAGTTTCTCAGTTTGACTAGATAAGGATTTAGCTGCTGCGTTGAGTCCATTGAGCTTGTCTTCCAAAACTTTAACTTGAGTGGCAGCAGCGAGATACTGTTTGCTCAGATCTTGGCGCAGGGAGTTTTGATAGGGTAGAGATTGGGCATCCGGAACGCGTTGAGCGAGGTCGCTACCCAAAATGGTCTTGGCTTTTTCATTCAATAACGGGATCAACTTACGTTTTTTTTCCCGCAATGAAATTATTTTGGGGTGCTCCTCGGTCAGATCTGCCGATAGATTCTCCAACTCCACATCAATGTCTCCAAGTTGTTTGAGCAATTGTTGGTATCCCGGTGCATCGCTCAACACAGAAGCTGCTTCGGCACTTTTTGGCTGAAGTTGCAGTTGCTGTTGGGTCGAGAGATAGAGTTGCTGGGCTTTGTTTAGCTCTAATTGAGTTGTTTGTTGTTCTTGCTTGGTATTATTTAGTTGAGTACTGAGCTGAGATTCGAGGATCTTGGGATCGGTTAACCGATTTTGCTCGCGGAAAGTCTGTAATTGTTTCTCTAAAGTTTGGACTTGAGCTTGGATTTTGGGCAGTTGGGTATCGACAAATTTAATCGCCCGACTCACATTACTTTTGCGCTCGCTGAGACTATATTGAATGTACGCACCCGAAACGAGGTTTAACAACTGTTTGGCTTCACTCGGTGAATTACCGCCATACTTAATTTCCAATATTTTGGTGTCTTCTGTGACTTTAAACCGACTAATTTTTAGCGATGTTCGGAGTGTTTCATAAGAAATACTTGGATTGGATGGTTTGAGCTTGTCAACGACAGGAGCTAAGATCTTCTCGCTTAGTAGTAACTGAATTTGGGTGGGATAATCCAGGGTCACTTTTGATGATTGCGCGCTCCCCACATCTTGCTCCTCCCCACCTTTTTGATTGCCAGTGACTGCCGAAACTACTTGTGCTTCTGCCGTGACTGGCTCGATCAAGATTCTGAAGTTGCCTTCATATTGAGGCGGTCGAGTCTTGTTCCAGGCAGCCGTTGCACCCATCGCGAGGATATTAATGAGGATGACGATACCAAGCCGTCTTTGGATGGCATTAAAAACTTGATTGAAATCTAGACCGCCTTCCTCAGCGTTGCGACTGAGGATCGCTTCAGGATTTGCCTGGGATCGTTGTTTGGCACGACGTTCTTGCCACTTCTCTTCTTCATCCGGTTTTAACTCGCCGCTTAGAATGATCCCCATTGATAACTAATCCTCAAAAGTCTAAGAGTGAGATCGTACTGCTCAACCTGAACAAGTGGTGCCAGCGTGCGGCAACTCCTACTGAAGATTTGCTGAGATCGCGTAAATCTCTAGCGGCAGCAGCCGTCGAATATTTCGATCTCTTAAGTGCCGATCACGAGATAGAGTTCCAATTCAATCCTAACAAGTCGCAAACCTATTTGTCACACAATTCAGCTATAAGGCTGACTGAATTACTAACAGTGAGATGCAACTTTGTCGCTGCTGAAGTGGGTTTGTCATTTCCAGCCAACGACGATATGAGCGGGTCGATCGCCTCAAATTACTTGGTCGGACTGACGTACAACGGGATCTGTTTGCCACTACCTTGATAAGGTGGGAGACTCTGGCCGGTCAAATTACGAATACTACCGCCACTGCTTTCTCTAATGTACGTTGTATAATTTGGTGCACCATAATTAACTTCGCCTAAGGTAATCGAGATTGCCGATCGATCGTTGATAAACATTGGTGCATTTTGGGTGCCATCGGCTCCGGGGGTGGTAGTGTAGGCCAGACCGCCCATCACTTCAGTTTTACCGCCACCCTTAGTCTCAATCAGCGTGCCGCCACGCTCGGTTTTTAGTCCCAAGATCCACAATTTCCCACCGTTATTGGTGATGTGAGTGCCAGCATTTTCGACATTAAGTTGTCTGGCCCAGACATTTTGCCGATTGAATTTCCAGTTCTGAGAGGGATTGGAGACGACATTTTCGATAAAGACATTACCCGAACCGGTCATGTTACCAGACACATTGGTAGCGTCACGAATCACCAAGGTGCGGGATGAGGCATTTTCGATAGTTGGTGTCGAATAATATCCGCTTTGAATCCGCTCGAATACTACTACGGGATGGGTACCATTGACTACTTTAAAGCCGGGATTGACGTGATTGGGCACATCTACGAATGCCTCTGTCCCGATGATGCGGCGGACATTTTTGCGGAGTAAGATTGTCTTGGTCAAATGGTAGGCACCGACAGGAAAATAAACTGTCGTCTGCCCGGAATCAATGGCCGATTGGATGGCAGCGGTATCATCGCGGCCATCATCAGGAATGGCTCCAAAGGCTACGACATTCACCCAACCATTGCCAGCGGGGTTATCCCAGGGTACATTCGGCGTTTCCTTGATCGGCAGATTCAGGGTTTTCGCTGTTAATGGGAACTGCTTGGCAATTGTATCCTTTGCGGAGAGAGGCTTCTGCTGATTGATGGCGACTCGATAGCCCTTGGTTTTGAGGTTGCGGACGAGCAGATCTAGTGGGAAACTATTCTCGATCGCTGGTTTCATGGCGGCGTTACCAATACCCTGCAAAGAGGCGTCTAGCAGCACGATCCGGCCACGAGCATTGTAAATGGCGGTGACCGCATTCTCGCTCTTTAATCCACGAATATTTAGGGTCTGACCGGTGTTATATAAACCATATCCAAGCTGATTTTTGAGTGTAATATGTTCTAATGTTTGGCTATTGATATGAAAACCAGTACGAATGCCGTACTGAAATCCTTTGACTGTCAGATTTTTGATTAAGAGGGGGCCAATTTCATCGGTAAAATTCATGTCCAAACCGTTAACACCCTGTCCGTCTCCCGATTGGATGGTGACATGGCGCATCGAGCCTTGATTGCTTGCGTTAAACTGAATCCCGATCGCGCCAGGATTGCCAGTACCAGTATCGACAGTGAGATTGCGAATCGAGTTACCAAATCGCTGTGCCGGAGCGGGACCCGTGAAAATTGCAGGTTTTGGAGTCGTGGCGATCGTAAACCCCGGCGTGCGATCTTTGAGCTGGATCTTAACGCCGCTCTCGCTCTGTCCTTGTATTGTCGTATTTTTGTATTCATCACCACCTTTGCCCGTACCTGCTGGCCAAGTAATTGTTTTGGAAATTAAGTAGGTACCATTGGGTAGATAAATAATGCGCCGACCATTAGGGTGAGCATTCAGTAAGGCTTGAATTGCGGCAGTATCATCGGTAGTTCCATCGCCTTTAGCCCCAAATTCTTTGACATTGAGCACGCCAGCATCCAGCGGGAAGGTCATATTTTGCCGATTGAGATTGGTGTCATTAGATCTATCTACTCGGTTTTGTCTACTGAGGGAGACAACTGTCAGTGGCAAGATCGAAACTGCACCCAGAATTAAGAATTGGATAACTATTGAGGCTTTCATATTTGACGATTGAGATAAATTAAGAATACCTATATATTCTTAATTTATCTCATATTCTGCTCTTCTGGAAAGCAAAAAATAATTATGGAATAGGTGGCTCAAATCTAATTATCCCCCATCAGAACTCAATCGATGTTTGAAATCAGTACGGCGGGTATAAAATCAACGAGTTTCAGCCTTTGTGCGGAATAAATAACCGGAGATGTTCGATATAATCAGGAAAACTTTAATGTCTTGATTCTATAAATAAGCTCAATCTAAACATTTCGACACAAGAGAAATTTAAGGGATAGATAGTGCAATACTTATCGGAATTGACAACTAAGTTTTCGAGCGAACTAACCTTCTTTGTTTTGGCGCAGTGAAACGATTAAAAGTTCTAATATCTGCTTATGCTTGTAGACCCGGAGAAGGTTCCGAACCTGGGGTTGGATGGAATGTCGTGCGAGAATTGAGCGAGTACCATGATATCTGGGTGCTGACGCGATCGGATAACCGGATGTCGATCGAATCAGAGCTAACCCGTCATCCAATACCAGGATTAAACTTTATCTACTGCGAACCGCCCACTCCGATCCAAAAATTAAACTCCAATCAAAAATTAGTTCATCTGCATTATTATTCCTGGCAAATTGCGGCCTACCTTGTAGCTCGAAATTTACACAGAGAAGTAAATTTTAATATAGTGCATCATGTTACTTACGTTAGGTATTCGTCTCCGAGTTTTCTCTCACTCTTGCCAGTGCCCTTTATCTGGGGGACAGTTGGTGGCGGTGAGTCAGCGCCCAGAGCCTTTTGGGCAGATTTTAGCTGGCGAGCCAAAATGTATGAATCGATCCGTAGTTTAGCTCACCGGATCGGGGAACTAGATCCATTTACGCGGTTGACAGCCCAGCGAAGTGTGCTAGTAAGAGCAACAACAGCGGAGACAGCAGATCGGTTGCGTCAGATGGGAGCCAGAGAAATTGAGATTTTTCCAGAATCAGGTCTCTCAGCAGCGGAAATCGAACATCTCGCACAATTTCCATTGCACGATCGCCCAAATATCCGCTTCATTAGTATGGCCAGACTGCTACATTGGAAAGGTCTGCATTTAGGAATTCGCGCTTTTGCTCGCGCAAATATTCCCAGTAGCGAATATTGGATTTTAGGCGATGGTATCGAAAAGCAACGCTTGCAAGACTTAGCCGCGAGATTGGGCATTAGCGATCGCGTAAAATTTTGGGGTCGGCTCCCACGTCAAGACACATTGGAGCAGCTAGCCGAGTCCGATGTCTTAGTACACCCTAGTCTACATGACTCTGGTGGCTGGGTCTGCCTGGAAGCAATGGCCGCAGGTCGTCCCCCCATCTGCTTGGATCTGGGCGGACCCGCTATTCAGGTCACGGAAGCAACTGGTTTGAAAATTTATGCTACAACACCCAACGAAGCCATCGCTGGTCTTGCGGCTGCCATGACTCAACTAGCCCAAAATCGGGAGTTACTGGCAAGCATGAGTCAGTCAGGACGCAAACGGGTCAAGGAAATGTATAGTTGGCAAATCAAAGGTCAGTTATTAGCGCAGCTCTATACAAAATTAGATCGGTCAGGACAGATCGAAAACAGTACCCAAAACTTGATTTAGAGTTATTGACTGGATTTATGTAACACGATGATAAATATCGATTAACTGTTGGTAATTTTGTGTGGCAGTATACTTAGCTTCATATTTAGCACGAGCGTGTCTGCGCATTTCTTGTAACAAAATTGGATGGTGCAAACACCATTCAATTTTGGTAGCCAAGTCTTCGGCATCACCAGGTTTAAAACACAGTCCGGTTTGATGTCTATCGATCAGCTCAGAGATCGCGCCGATATTTGAGGCAATTACTGGTGTACCCTTGGCAAATGCTTCGATCGCAACTCGACCGAAGGTTTCATACCAGTTGGAAGGAAAAATTAAAAACATCGCTTCGCCCATCAGCCGATGCACCTCAGAGATCGTTTTGATCCCTACCCATTCGACATGTGGCGTCCGCTTGGTAGCTTCCATTACTAGTTCTGCTAACGGTCCATCACCCACAATCTTCAGGGGAACTTTCATACTCAGACGTTCCCAAGCAGATAAAAGAACATCGAGACCCTTTTCGACGGAAAGCCTACCAACATACAAAGCATAGCCACCAGTCCCGCTACCCACCCCTGGATCGGGATGGACAAAATTAGGCTTGACAACAATTTTATCGCTGGGAAAGCCTGCTTCTATAAATTTATGACGAGCAAAATCGCTCAGCGCGATGAATAAATTGACGCGATCCCAGGTGCCGATTGCTCTATGAAAAGTCAGCATTGCCGCAGTTACCGCTGTAGCACTTCGGTGATCTCGATAGCAAGAATGAACTACTCCAGGATAAGGTATAAATTTGCCCAAACAATCTTCACAGACCCGACCATCACGAAAAAACAGTCCATTTGGACAAATCAGCCGATAGTTGCGGAGCGTTTGAATTACGGGTACGCCTTCAGCTTGAGCTGCATAGTAGACTGAAGGTGAGATCAGTGGGAAAAAATTCTGAACGTGGATCAGATTGAAACGATTTTGTCTGAGTTTGCGATGGACAGACTGATAGGCTTCAAGAGACCAGATCGTTCTCAGGGCTAATCGAGCCGGATTGAGTTTGGCGATGCGAGTATTATTCTCTTCATAGAGATCGACAATGTGTCCCATCTCTCTGAGTAATCTTTCCTCAGATTCCCGAGACTCATCTTCACCTCCACGGAGTTTGTAGTTGTTATGAATGCTCAAAACACGTAGCTGCTCGTTCATTGTGGACCCCTTAGAGCTTTTCGTTCTAGAACGGACTCATAGATACTTTCTAAAATTGTTGTTTGCTTGTGTAGATTAAAGTTTTTTTCTACATGCTCTTTGCCGTTAAGACTAAATCGCTGCCACAGTTCGGGATCTCGGAACAACTGCAAGATCGATGTTGCTAGTCCTGCGATATCGCGCTCGGCGGTCAGAAAACCTGTTTCACCGTCGATCACAGCTTGAGGAATACCTGCATGATGTGAAGCCACGACAGGTAGACCCATTGATTGGGCTTCGACAACTACAGTTGGCAGTCCTTCCGAATCTCCGGTAGAGGCCGTCACACTAGGAACCACTAGCACCATCGATCGATCCATCCAACTTTTGACTACGGATTGGGTTTGGAATCCCAAAAATTGGTAGCGACGGAGGAGCTTGGCTGCTAATGTTTCTAATTCAGTTTTTAGTTCTCCATCTCCAATCATCACCAGTTCTATTTCTGATGCAACCGCTTGGACTTGAGCCATCGCTCGCAGCAGATATTCACACCCTTTCTTTTCTGAAAATCTGCCCACAAATAGGACGATCGACTGACGTGGCAGTTGGATCTCAGATTGAAATTGCTTTGTATCGACACCATAATAGTGGGCGATCGTCTTCTCTGCTGGGAATCCTTGTCCGATTAACTTCTGTTTAATAAACTCCGAGACGCCGATGAATAAATCTGCTTCTCGTTTTAATTGTTCGCGACGCTTGAGATAAATTCTGGTACTCAAGGAGTTTTGTCGAGCATACCGATCGGTCATTGTTGCATCTATGCCATAGAAAGTAACAATCAATGGTACTTTGAGTCGAGGCATCAATGGTAAAGCTAATGCTCCACAAACGCCAAAATGAGCGTGGACTAAAACAGGTTTCAACTGCTCCACTGCTCTAGAGAATTTTTCTGCAAATCCGGATATTTTAAATAAACCTTCAGCCACAGAGCCGAGGGGGCCACCTTGGTTAACAACTAAAGTTCGTTCGGGGGGTAAAGATAGTCCCTGCACTCTACGCGCCCCAACGTAATAAGGAGTAAATTTTTTTAATCCTTCTCCCTGCGCTCGGATAAAGGTTTCGGAGGCAGGGAGGAGTCTACCATTAAAGAAAATAACATTCGGGTTAGACATGGTTAGCAATTTCCATTTACCGATCGAGATGGCAACAAGTAAACCAGCTACCTTAAGATGAGAGTAGGACTGACAGATACATCTGTGTTGGCTGCCGCATTTGGAATTGTTGGCTTCTCAGTACCTAAAGATTGCCGATACGCACATACAAATACGCAAGGAGTTCGGAAATGACAGTCCGAAATCCTTCACTAGAGTGCCACCAGCGGTGATAATCATAGTTTAATGGTTCAGCCGCAATAATGCCTACGGCTATTTGGCGGGGGGCAAGGATGTTCGCAAATAGCAACCAGCTCCGGCGGGCGTGGGTGCTGAGGGTAAATAGATTGAGTGCAGCGATCTCTAGCTCGGAAGTTGCCAGCCAGCGATCGAGCAGCACGGCATTGCTGGCAGTGCGACCTAGGGTCAAACTAGGATCGGCAACGATCGAGATCTGTAGTGGATCGACCCCAATGGCAATTAAAGTTGCCGCCGCAAGTTCGGCAAAATTGTGATATTCCGATAGATACAGTCCTCTAGGAATGGCACTACCGATCGTAATCAGTTGTTGATAACCACCCTGTTTGAATTCAACTGCTGCTGACTGGAGCGCACTGTCGGGTAGCCATCCTTCTACAACTAGCACATCTGCGGCGATCGGCGCGTTTTTAGCAAGGAAGGGATGGATCTGGGTGCAAAGTACCAGACCGCTAATAGCAATGATGACCGACCCAATCGCGACGATCGCGACGATCTCGATCGGGTCGATGTTAATGCAAAAAGTCATAGTCAGCATTAATATTTAGCGATTACCAGTTATCAACTCGCATTTGATTTTTAGGAATGTACCTACCGATGAGTGGGTAGCGATCTCGCCAGGTCAGATATCCCTGCTGTTCGGGGGGCAGTTGCTGGTCAAACTCGACAATTTGCTGGCTGGAGAGGGGGGATCGATCGCAGTAAAACGGGTTTTTAGGACGGTAGCTAAAATAATGAAAGAAGATTGCCGCTCGATCGGTATGGATGGGTGGTTTGCCTCGATGATAGCAGCGAGAAGTATCCGTAAAAATCACCGTACCTGTTTCACCGATGCAAGAAACCAGCCAATTGTCAGATGGATCGTCGAGCAACGTTTGCATCTGAGTATGATTCAATCCCTTGTATTTTGGGAGCGTGGTCAACAGGAAGTTATTCGTAGCTGCATTAACGCACTGATAGGGTCCCCCAAACTCATCGACATTGTTGAGATAGACCGCCACTTTAACCATTCTCCAGTCTTCTTTATCGCGATGCCAAATCCGAGGGCCAGCATCCCTACCATCAGCCACACTGTAGTAGAAGGATAAGCCACCGTAGCCAACCGGTAGGCCCAGATAGGATTCTACAATTTTGAGCAGCCGTGTGGAGAGTCCCCAACCAAGAATTTGGGGGTGTTGTAGCAACTGAGTGGCGGTGGCCATTAAGGTGTGTTTGCCCGCATGACTGGGATCGCGGGATAGTTGAGCTAGTTCTTTACTAATCGGGTCGGCAGCGTCTAAGAGCTTTTGACTATCAGGGATCGCCAACGCTGCCAATGAAGTAATGCAGATCCCTTCCTGTTCGAGTTGCTCGACGATGGCTAGTTCGGCACCTTCTAGTACTGGTAGAGCTGCTTTGTGGCGCAACCGCCACTGTTGATAGCGGGGGAACAGTACCGATTGCTCGAACCAATCGGTACTGTTCAGCCAAAAAGCCAGATCGGATGGGATGCTGAGTATTTTATTGGCGACTCGCCTACCTAAAAAATAGAGCGGTGCTAAATTGTTGAACCGGAGATGGCGGAGTTGATAAAAGGTATTGATGCCCATGATGATACTTACGAGAGTGGTTTGGTAAATCGGTAACAAACGAACGAGGGAGGACAGATCTCGTGCAATGATGAACTCGGACTAACTATGGAGATCGATCGCCGAGTGATAAATTTTGAGTAGTTGCGGATAATTGAGATCGGCTGTGTACTTTGCTTCAAATTCAGCGCGTGCTGTCAAGCGGAGCCGCGCTAGTTCCAGAGGATGTGCCAGCAGCCAATCGATTTTGGCCGCTAAGTCAGCCGGATTGCCAGGGTGAAAGAGTAGCCCACTTTGGGCATTTACCAGTTCGGGAATTGCACCAATATTTGATGCTATCACTGGAGTACCCTTGGCAAATGCTTCAATTGCTACCTGACCGAAAGTCTCGTACCACTCTGAGGGAAATACCAAAAAGGCCGCATTCCCCACGATGTCATAGACTTCAGGTGAGGGCCTGCGACCCAGCCATTCAATTTCGGGCAGTTCTCGTGCAGACTGAGTCACCAGATCGGCCATCGGGCCGTCACCTAAGATCTTGAGTGGAAACGGGCGATCGAGTTGTTTCCATGCCGCCAGGAGAACTCCCAACCCTTTCTCGATCGATAACCTGCCTACATAGACGGCATAGCCGCCGCTACCCTCGCTAGGGGTGGGGACGGGGTGGAGAAAGTTCGGCTTTAAGACTAGTTTATCAGCAGGTAGCCCGCCTTGAATAAACTTGTTCATCGCAAACTGGCTGATGACAATAAACTTATCGACCGCCTGAGTCCAGGTACCCAATAGCGAGTGGAAGCTAGTGGTGGCAGCTACCATCGCGCTAGCACCTCGGCTGCCGCGATAGCAGCTATGTAAGATCCCCGGCCAGGGGAACGCTTGCCCCAAGCAATCTTCACAGGTGCGGCCATCACGAAAGAACAAAGCATTGGGGCACAGCAGCCGATAATTATGTAGTGTTTGAACGACGGCGACCCCCTCGGCTTTGGCGGCATAATAAGCCGCTGGCGAAATTAAAGGAAAGGTATTGTGAAAGTGGGCGACTTGGGGTTGATATTTGCGGATAATCGATCGCAATTCCCGATAGACCGTACTGTTCCATAAGGTGTTTTTGGCCAGCAGCAACGGCGCGGTGTTGGCGATCTCATCATTATCGAGAGTATAACGATAGACTTCATGGCCGTGGACTTCGAGTAGAGCCGTCTCGGCCGCAAAAATTTGTTCTTCGCCGCCCGGTTGTTGGTACTGATTATGAACGGCTAAAATTCTCATCGCACGATCGAACCCGATGGCAGTAGGTTGGCTGTCACCACATCTTCATACAACTGGCAGATCTGCGGGCCGCGACTCTCCCAGTTATAGAATTCTTTAACTCGCCGTTGACCAGCGCGCCCCATTGATAAGCACAGTGAGGGATCGGTGGCTAATTTGACCATTGCGGCGGCGAGACCCCGTGTCGCGCCATCGGGATCGGGGGCATCAACCCGAACCCCTGTCTCCGCTGTGACCTGAATAGCTGGGCCGCCCAAGTTCAGACAAATCACTGGTCGGGCTGCCATCATCGCTTCCAGGCACACCCATCCGCCAGAATCATGCAAACTCGGATGCACGAGCGCGGTACAGCTACCGAGCTGTTGGAGAGCTTCATCCCGGGGTAACCGATTTACAAATTTGACCCGATCGGCGATACCTAACTCGATCGCCAGATCTTCTAGACGTTGACGATCGGGTCCATCTCCCAATACCAAGTACTCGGCATCTAGCAGATCTGCCTGAGCGAACGCGCGCAGACCGAGGTGAAAGCCTTTCCAATGCAACAGCCGACCCATACTAATAAATCTTACTACCGGGGGATCTCTGTCGCATTGGGTCAACCGCACGATCTCTTCTTTGGTCAGACTAGCTTCAGGATATATTTCTACCTGCTGGGCACCCATCTGGCGGATGCGAATCGCTGTATCCTCGGTAGTCGCACGGACGATCGTACTGTGTTGAGCCGTCATCCTGGCGAAAGGATCGCGTTCGCCCACCCACCGAGCGGCAATCCGCAGCACTTCATACACTTTATTGCGCCAACTGAAATCCTGCCAAAATGCAGCGGGTGCGGATTCTCCACCACCCACTGGCCCCCAAATCAACGGAATCGGTAGCAATGTCAGAAAACTGGGTGCGGAGTGCCGGACGAAGGTGACATGATGTGCCACATCAAAGCCAATCTCAGCGTGTAAGCGACGCGCGACAAAAAAGGCTTGTAATTGCCAGAAATAATAGTGGATCAGAAAAGCGATCGAGCCTTTGCGCCACAGGGAGCCAAAGATCGGCAGAGTAAAGTAGACAAAGTGGAGATTGGGATTGGGGTTGCGCTGGAGTTCGGCTTCGATCGCCTCGCGGCCATCATCGGGACGAGTCAAGACCCAAACTTCTTGGTATTTGGCAATTTCCCAGGCGGTATTCCAGCCGACGCCTGGTTCGGTACCTCGGCCTGGTTCGCAGGCATAAGCTGATAACAAAACTTTCATATTTATGCAAAATCCTTGGATTGAGAATGCGACGTTGTTAATATCGATCGACAAAAGTCAAGGTATTGTTTACTAATATTTAAATAATGAAATTCCTGCGATCGGAGTTTTGATTGGTGGCGGAAATGCTCTTTTAATTCAGGTTTCGTCAGCATTTCTACCATCGATTGAGCCAAAGCGTCAGCATTGTTGGTCTTTACCATCATGCCATACTTGCCATATTCGACAATGTCTTTCATCCCACCAGGCGCATCGGTAACGATGACTGCGGCACCACAAGCCATCGCTTCTTGCAACGCAACGGGACTACCTTCCCAAGCAGAAGCCAAGACAAATAAATCGCACTGAGCCATATATCTGTAAGGATTTGGATCGTAACCGGGCATCCAGACTGAGGCTTCGATGTTTAGCTCTCGGCACAGATGTTCTAACTCCGATCTCAATGGCCCCTCTCCCAGAATGATCAATCTGGCTGGCGTTTGTGCGATCGTCTTGGCAAATGCTCTGATTAAATTATCTAGCTGTTTTTGCTTGGCCAATCGGGCTGCGGTGACGATGACGGGGATATCTGAAGTTTGGAACCAAGGATGGGTAATTGGTTCTTGTGATAGCTTCTGTAATCGGGGCGGATTACTGGGATTGAAAATCACCCGCATCGGAATTTTGGCAACAATTTTGAGTTCCTCGACCAGATCGGTAATCACATCACTGGCAACACCAATCAGACCATCACCATGGGGATAGGTATAGCGCATCAGAATTGGTAAGAAGCGGAGATGAAGTTTGTCGCGATGCTCGATGCTCGCTTCCAAACTAATCACATTTTGCTCGCCAATAATCACCTTGGTCTTGGCTCCAGATAAATACTTCGCCCAAATAGCGACAATATTGAAATACCAGGGCATTGGTAAAATAATATCTGGCTGATATTCTTTTAAGTAGCGGACAGTCGCCCAGAGGGAGAAAGATGTACGTTTTACGTTCAGCGTGACGATCGGGAGATCGGGATACTGAGCTAATTCTTCTGGCGTAGCATGTAACAGCACTAAATTGCAATCTACTCCCAACTCCTGAAATCCACGCACGAGTGCCGGGCAGATATTTGTAAATGCTCCACCATTAAGCGAGTGCGTCAGGATGGACAACTTTAATGGACTCATGACTTTTCAAATTTGTGATAGTGATTTAGATATCAAAGACGATCGATCGAGTCAATCAGCCATCACCAGTTCGGTAACTTTGGCCAAACATTGTGCCGCAGCCGCTGGTGTGTAATGAGTCATGATTTGTTTCGATCTCGCTCCCATTTTGGCGATTGCGGCTGGATTGTCAAAGAACTGCTGCATCAGATCGGCAAGTTTGTTGGCATCGTCAGGTACGAAAACATTCCCATTCTCCCCCTGCACAATCAGTTCCGATGTCCCCGCCCCGGTAGAACACAGGATCGGTTTGCCCATCAGCATGGCTTCGAGGGTAACTACCCCCCAAGTGTCTTCCTGTGTCGGAAACACAAACACATCAGCAGCATGAAAATAAGTGCCGATCTGATCGAACGGCACTCTACCAGCCCAGTGTACCAGATCGCTCAAATGGTGTTCCCGACAAAAAGTCTCTAATTCTGGCTGCAAGTCGCCATTACCGACGACCAGAATGGTAAACCGATCGTAGCCTCGGCTGTGGAGGATGGTGGCGGCTTGCAATAACAGCGGTAAACCCTTGCGGCGAATGATGTGTCCCACAAATAAAAAGACCGGCTGTTGCAACTGTGTGAGGTGCTTGGGACTCTCCCCCTCGGCAATACTGGGCAGTGTGCTCTGGTCGGGAATTTCATAAGGTTGGACAAAAACACGATCTGGCTTGGCTCTTAAAACCTCGATCAGGTACTCACCGCCAGCCTGACTGTTGGAAATACCAGCATCAGCCATTCTCACCATCAGCCGCCGCACGAATAATCTGGCTGCTGAATTGCGGTAGTCAACTCCAGGCGAACAGCCTTCATAGGCAATGACTACTCGCCACCACAATAACGGCTTGAGCAGTAATGCGATAATCGTCCAAATCCCAAACGAACTGGAGAAAATCACTTGTGGTCTGAGCTTGAGCAGATGTCCGATAATTTTCGGCGACAAATAGGTAAAGTTATCGCCGTAGCTATTTTCATCTCGCGCGATCTCGATCACCTTGAGCTTACCCACCACTTCAACCTTTAATATTGATTCTAACCCTTTAGCATGTCCGGGAAATAAGCCAGTAAAGACGGTCGTATTCGGAAAGATTTTTGTCAATTCGGCGATCGCTGGCTGCCAGTAAAACCATGCTACGGGTAATAGCCAAGCGATCCGTAGATTTTGAGTATGTTGCATTTGTTTAAGATATACCAATATAATCCTCAATGCTGGCTTGACAAAAACAGACTAATTCTAACTAAATATTCTACGTGACATCCAATCTAGATCTCTTGTGAATTCAGCGATTAAGGCTTCTGGCCACTGGTGTTTTTGAAGTGGAAACATATGTTGACAGGGATGAAAAATGCGATCGCCATTTGGCTTATTTAACTGTCTGAAGATCGGAATCAAAGAAATATTACTATACTTAGGATCTGAGGTATTGTGCAATGAGTAAGGATTGAATTTTAGATTGAATCTATTAATTATTTTCTGGGTAATATCCTGAGTATGATAAGTTGGATCTACATCTTTCCACCAAGCATTAAAAGGATGATGCTCGCAAATAGAAATGCCAAATATTTGTGCGTAAATGGGGATTCTATATTCGACAAACCCCAATTCTGGCCGATCGATCTGGGCATAACGTTCTAAAAAAATCCTGGGCAAGCATGCGACAATAAATATACAAGCAATTGGCTCGTATTGATAGTTATAAACCTTGCTCACATGCTCCAGAAATTCTAAATACTGGTGTCTGAGATCTGGTAGCTTAGGCGTCACCCAATACCACCGATCTTCAATTTCAGCGATCGATCTGAGTCCAGATAGTAAGATCGTATCTGGCTTGAGCATGGCAAATAGTTGCTCGATCGCCCCAAAAACCAACATATCCCACTGTACGACTACTACCGTGTCGAAAGGGAGGTCTTTACCCCGCTCTCGATACCAATGAGTGAGAATTAAATCCCCCTGCCGCCACTTCCAATCAGCATCCTGTTCTTCAGGGAAGGTATAAAAGTCATCCAGGTAGGGATCTAACTTTGATTTGTAGCGATCTGCGGTCGCGGGATTGCCGCCATACACTCCATAAATCGGAGCAGTTGGATTGAATTGACGCAGTAGTTCCAGTCGATTTTGACAAATTTCTGGCTCTTTGTAAAACCAAAATAAGATCGCTAATTTCATTAAGAACTTCCTTTAGTAACAACTTCCAAGTAACTAATTGGACTAAATTGAATGCAAGACATGCGATTGAGAATATTTTCTCGATCGCCGCAGCTGGCGGGCAAGCTTTGCCTTTTAGTTTCGGCAGAATCGAAACTTGTAACATTTGTCGATTCCAAGTATCCAGATTGGTTGTCGCTAATTCTGATTCTAGATTGTCAACTTGCTAATCATGGCCAGAGATCCTGCGCGATATCCAATCTAGATCTCGTATAAATTCAGCGATTAATGCCCCTAACCACTGGCTGTTTTTGAGTGGGAACATGCTTTGATAAGGATGAAAAATTCGATCTCCTTTGGCCATGTTTAGATGTTTGAAGATGGGGATTAAAGAAATATCGCTGTGTTTTGGGTCTAGCGTGTGATGCAACGAGCCAGGATTGAATCGCAGGGTGAATCTATTCATAGCTCGCTGGACGAGATCTTTAGAATGAAAAGTTGGCTCTACATCTATCCACCAGGCATTGAAAGGATGCTGTTCGCAAATCGGAATGCCAAAAATCTGGGCATAAATGGGAATTCTGTATTCGACAAAACCCAGTTCTGGCTGCTCGATCGTGGCGTAACGCTCTAAAAAAATTCTCGGCAAGCAGGCGACAATAAAGATACAGGCCATCGGCTCTTGCTGATAATTATAAACCTTATCAACATGCTCTAGAAATTGAAGATACCTCAGCCTGAGATCTGCCAACTTGGGTGTGACCCAATGCCAATTATTTTCGATTTCCGCGATCGGTCTGAGTCCAGACAGCAAAATTTGGTCTGGTTCGAGCATGGCAAACAGTTGTTCGATCGCGCCAAAAATCAACATATCCCACTGCACCACCACCACTGTGTCGAACGGTAGCTCTCGTCCCCGCTCTCGGTACCAATGGGTGAGGATCAGATCGCCCTGCAACCACTTCCAATAAGTATCCTTCGGCTCGGAAAAAGTATAAAAGTCATCCAAGTATGGTTCTAATTGGGACTTGTAGCGATCTACAGCAGCCAGATCGCCGCCATACACTCCATAAATCGGCGTATTTGGATTGTATTGACGCAGTATTTCCAGTCGATTTTGACAAATTTCCGGCTCTTTATAAAACCAGAATAAGATCGCTAATTTCATGTGATCGAATGTTATAACGCCAGAAGTTTCAAACTGAAAATTATTTTATCTACTAATTTTATCTAATATGCGTTTAACTTGACTACGCATTTCATTTTCAGATTTAATCAAACTAAAGTATGCATCTTGACCGAGTAGTGAGACAGCGTAGTACAAGAGAGATTTAGAGTTTAGGAAGTTAGTCTTAAAAGACCACATGTGGTATTGCCTCCCCACCTCGATCGCTTCTGAATGTGAAATGAGAAAGCCATTACATAGTAGAGTTCTCCCTGTATCAAATAGGGATTCAGCTATATCTCTACTTGAGAGCTTGCTCTGTCGCTGTTCAGATCTAGAGAAGATAGATCTACTGTGATGCTTCTTGATAAAAGAAAGAATCCCCTCTACTACCAATTTATGGTTAAGTGTAAGTCTGTCTCCAGAATTATTGTCAGAATAGAGAGTGAGTACTTCGGGAAGAACCTCAAACTGGCAATGCTCAGAGAGCCTTAACCATAGATCCACATCTTCAATGAAAGATGGCATGTTTGGATCGAATCCCTGAACTTGATCGAGATAATTACGCTTCACCATCACAGTAGATGGTGTGCCAATACAATTACTATAGAGTAGTCGATCGCGCAAGCAGCCTCGATAACTAGGACTTTTTACGCTCTTAACTTGATTGAATTTATCAACGGCAGCTAAACCTGTGTAGATACATCCTATTTCCGAGCCGCACTTCTGAAATAGGTTCAGTTGCTTTTCTAGTTTCTCTGGTAACCATTCATCATCTGAATCTAGAAAGGCTACGTAGGCACCTTTCGAGTTTTCAATTCCAGTATTCCGAGCAACAGCAGCACCCGAATTGCGTTGATGTCGAATATACCGAATGCGTGAGTCGTTAATGCCTGCCACAACTTTTTCAGTATCGTCAGTAGAATGATCGTCTACTACAATGATTTCAAAATTTTGATAGCTTTGGTTTAAGACACTACGGATGGGTTTGCAAATCAAATCTTCTCGGTTATAAGTGGGAATGATCACGCTTACAGTCGGAGACTTTATACTATGAGTCATAATTAGCACCTTCTCTAAAAGATATGGATATTTCCTGACATTATCCTGAGATTTGGTTTGGGGTAGATCTTTATGAATGATTGTTCATGTCTTGTTAGGAATAGACAATTTAAACATTTCAACACTGTAAAATAAGTGAAGTATAATTGTCTATCCGTCAAGTAGCGTAACAACTGGCAATACTTATCACCTTGTTAGAACTGGAAATACAAGAACTCGCTAGCTTGACTACTGAAGCCCAATCCAATCACAAAGATGCCAAATGTCAGCAAAGCATACCCGAAAGTTGGTCGCCAAGCGTACCAAGCTGGGTGTTGCCCCTTCAGGTTATTGTAGATATCGAGGGCAGCAGGCTCTCGAATTGTGAACTGATAAAGATTGGGTAGAAACAGTGCGCAGCCCAGTACGCACAACAGCAGTAGAGATCCTTGGGTGCCACTATAAAGATCCAGCGTTCCAAACTCAATGCCAAAGCTACGGAGCACGCTCAATCGATCGGCAAACACCTCAGGCAGGATCAAGCCACTCCCACCAAACATGCCCAGCAGCACGCGACTAGCACCACTCAAAGTTTCAGCTCGAAATACGACCCAGGAAACCATTACGGCCAGGAAAGTTAGCAGCCGAGCCAGCCAGTAATGATATCCAGACTCGAAGACCAGACCACGCCGTTTGAGGAATTGCTGCCAGCCGAGATCGATACAAAGGTAAATTCCGTGTAGCCCGCCCCAGACTATAAAAGTCCAGTTAGCCCCGTGCCACAGTCCCCCCAGCAACATGGTGAGCCAGAGGTTGGCATAAGTACGGAACTCGCCGTTGCGGCTACCGCCGAGCGGAATATAAAGATAGTCGCGTAAAAATCGACCGAGGCTAATGTGCCAACGTCGCCAAAAATCACCGATGCTGACAGCCTTGTAAGGAGAAAAGAAGTTCATGGGCAGCTTGATATCGAAGATCTTTGATAATCCGATCGCCATATCGCTATAGCCAGAAAAATCAAAATAGAGTTGGAGCGTGTAAGCAATTGCTGCTTGCCATGCCAGTAAAAAACTAATTGATTCTCCTCGCTCGGCAGCCATAAAAATCGGCGTAGCAAAAATAGCAACAGAATCAGCAATCGCTGTTTTTTTGAAAAGTCCAAAGGCAAATATGGTAAAACCAACGGCCAGATTGCGATAGTCAAGCCGATACTTAAATTTTTGAAGTTGGGAAGTTAATTCACCGGGGTTAAGGATTGGACCAGCAATGAGATGGGGAAAGAACGTAACGAACAGCACAAAGCGTGGCAAACTATATGACTTAACTTCTCCTCTGGCAATGCCCACTAAATAGCTGATCTGCTCAAAAGTATAAAAAGAGATGCCCAACGGCAGAACTAGTCCATCGAGTAGTGCCAAGTTGAACCCCAAACTATTAACCGTATCGATGAAGAAGTTAACATACTTGAAATAGCCAAGAAAGCTCAAATTGAGGCTAATGCCTAGGAGTAGCAGTAACTTGACTGCCGCACTCATTTTTTCGCCGTCGGTGAGATTGCTGCGTTGATGTGAGAGGCCTAATCCGATCGCCCAGTTAATCGCAATACTCAGCAATAATAGCAGTAGAAACTGGTAACTCCAGATCGTATAAAAGATTAGTGAAATAAAGGTCAGCCAACCGATGACTAGCGAACGATTCTGGAAGCTACCAATCAACCAGAAACCAATTAAAGCGATCGGCATGAAAATAAAGATAAAATCAATTGAATTGAAGAGCATTAGGCTCGCCCCTGCTTACTTTTTTTTAGATAATTTTCGATCGTATTAATAATGATTTTCGTTCTTTTTTCTCTGCCAATGTCATTAGCATGGTAATTTGCATTAAACATTAAGTTTGGAGGTAAGAGAGAATCTATCAGTGAATCCTGAAACTCAATGCCCCGATCTTCCCAATATTTCTTGATTTTTTGTGCGGATTTTTTGAAAGCTAAATCTTGATAATCGTCTGTATATGTCGATACCGGATAGAGGGGAATTATTTTGGCTCCCTTGTTTGTTGCCAACTGTACAAATCTTTGAATATAACCACCTGGATCGATTGTAGACATCGATCTTGGCATTCTTGGCGTTGCGTCCTTGATGACATCTGGATTCACTGGGGCATCTGCATTCCCCTTATTACAGGTTTCGTCGCCATATTCATTCAAACTATAGCCACTATAACATCCACCCTTCAAATGCTGTTGCTGAAGTCTCTCCAAGATATCCTTTTTACCTAAGTGCCCACGAAAGTAGCTCATGTATTCTTTCTTGCCATTTCCCGAGAATGCATTGCTGAAAACAAAGTTAAGGATCGATGCTGTTGATATTTCTTTGAGGGAATTTCTGTCATAGGAAATCATAAATCGAGCAAGTGAGCTGTCCTTCTTGAAGTCGCCTGAAATATCTGATGAAGAGTAAAATTCGTACTCTAAAGGCAATAAAATAATATCTCCTTTTCTAATCAGCTTTGACGTTCGATTCAGAATGTATGCTCCGCCAAGACCACCATACGATCCTAGATTAATTGTCCTCAATCCAGTTTTTTGGGAGATTGTTTTTGCTGACAAGCTAAATAAGCCGTTGCTGGCGGACACGATCAGAATTCTCTGTGGCTCTATTGGAGAATTCTCTGCCATTTTCTCTTTTTGTGAAAGCATCAAGTCTACCCAATCTTGGGTACTAACCATTCGACCTGTTGACACCAAGATATTTATGTCGAGTAGCGTCTTCAAAAACAGACAAGTCGAGCAGAGGATGAGAAAAATAAATACATAGTTTTGATACTGCCGATCTGGATGTTTTGATTTAGAGCTGCTAGGTTTAGATAAATTAAATTTCATTCTGGCTCTGGATAGTAGAATCGATACCAGTGGAGATTTGTACGTATAAAATACAGCATCCACTCATCTAAATGAGTATCTCACAGCGTTTTAGTTACCTAATTTACCGCTGTGAAAATTTAGCGATCGGGCTATTTGACGCCAACAACCGTCATTCCTCTAAATAGCATCGGCAAACTGGCAATTTTTCGTCGCAGTGGGAAGGGTAAAACCTTGAGAACTGATTCGAGCGCGATAAATAACGGCATGGTAATGCCAGATAGGGGGATGTGGATATGAGTGGTTTTGTAGCTTTTATACAGACTCACTTTGGAAAATCCCGCCGATCGGAATAGTTGATATAGCTCGCTGAGCAGATATTCTTTCAAATGAAATCCTGTCGCGACCTCATCAAAATGCTGTGAGACATCGTGTGGACCCGACAGTTTATTGGGTGTAATACAGATATAAGTACCACCTGGTACCAGCGCGTGACAAATCGCTTGGAGCTGTTCGATCGCATCGTCGGGATGCAAATGTTCCATTAATTGATGGCTGTAAGCTACGTCAACCGAGTTATCGGGGAGCGGGACGGAACAACCATCGGAAATAATCAGTTCAAAGTTATCTGGCATCGCCAAATTTTTAGTAATCTCATTAGAGACATCTAATGCATAAACTTTTTTAACGTGTTTAGTAATCTCTAGTGAGAGCGTGCAATCTCCAGGCCCAATTTCCAAGAAGATGAGATCGGGATTGAGGAAGCCCTCAATCAACTGCATCCGCTGCGCGACGATCCAGGCAGCAGCAGAGGGATCGGCTTTCACACTTAACTGAGGGTGAAAAGAAATCTTCATAAACAACTCATCGTATAAAGCTGTATATAAGTGTTGACGCTCTTGTTTCGTTGAATTTAACAAGCGGCTGGCTAAACTTTTTTCCAGCTCATAATGTTCTTTAATCTGGTCGGCATTTATATTACTAGTCATTGATGATTCCTCTATAAAATAATTCGATCGACAACACCTAAATCCAGCTTGCGAACCTTCACGCCACACCT
This sequence comes from Chamaesiphon sp. OTE_75_metabat_556, assembly GCF_031378165.1. Lineage (NCBI taxonomy): Bacteria > Bacillati > Cyanobacteriota > Cyanophyceae > Gomontiellales > Chamaesiphonaceae > Chamaesiphon > Chamaesiphon sp. OTE_75_metabat_556. The sequence goes on along the minus strand of NZ_JANNDR010000343.1, from coordinate 9,891 downwards.
AAAATCTGGAGATACTTTTGGGTGGCAGTTTCCACATCAAACTGAGCCAGCCAGCTTGAGTCGATCGCTTTGACTCGACCTGCTAAAACCTCTAAAATTGCACCCGCCAAGGCGTCGCTATCGCCGACTGGAGTTAAGTAGCCATATTCCCCATCAGCTAAGATCTCCGAGGGACCACTCTCACAATCAGTAGACACAACGGGGATGCCTAATGCCATTGCTTCGATCAATACTGTCGGTAAACCCTCCCAAGCAGAGGACAGGACGAATACTGCTGATCGAGCCATGTAGGCATAAGGATTCTGGACGTATCCCGGCAAATCCACATCATCTTGCAGTCCCATCGTCTGAATCAGAGCTTCTAGTTCTGGACGATCGGGTCCCCAGCCCAAGATGACCAAGCGGGCGGGCTGCACTTGCCGGACTTTCGCAAAAGCCCGGATCAGGTTGGGAAAGTCTTTTTGCTGTTCCAATTTGCCAACACCCAAAATCACTGGCACATCTGTCGAGCTAAACCACGGATGCTCGACTGGCTCTTTCGCCTTCGCTAGCATTTGGGCATTAATTACTGGGTTGTAAATCGTCTCAATGCTGGTTAATGGCAGAGCGGCCACGCTCGCAAGATCTTTGGCGACCCCTTCCGAAACAGCGACAATGCCATCCGCCCCAGGATACAAAAACCGAGCAAAGATCGGAGCCAATCGCCCTTTCAGGGTGGTTGAATTCCGAGCAGTTTTAGAGAGCTGGTTATGTTCGGCAACTATCAGCCGGAATGGCACCCCAGCGATCCCTTTGGCTAGCAGCGCAATCTCATTCAGGTAGTGATCGGCGGCTAGCATCGCACTGGGTCGCTCTTGCCGGATGTACCGCACCAGTCCTGGTAAACTTAGGTATAAGTTGGGAGTCTTGAGATCGATAATCCGCGTTTGGGCGGGCATTTGCCCGAGATGGGGACTATCGGCTCGATTGAGGATTAAGTCAATTTCTACACCCAATTTCACAAAGCTATGTGCCAGACGAGCAGTAATCCGTTCGATGCCACCACCGCCGAAAGAACCGAGAAAAAAAGCTACGCGAGTATGGGGTTCAGGCATTTAAAGCACCTCTAAAATTGTGATTTTCATGGGGATTATTAAAGGAATAAAGATGAGTTAATACTTAGCTATTCTTTTAAGAAGATTAAGTTCGATCTCTTGACAGATCAGCAATTAGATGGAAGCATTCTAAATTAGATTGAGTATTGAATAAAATGTTGTCTAAATTTAAATTTTTGCTCTTAGCGATCGTATCCTTGAGTATTTGTTACCCTGCCCTCGCGGAAGGTGGGGAGAACGCTAGCAACCAACAATCACCAGTACAAGTAATTGTGGCCATTGTGTTCTCGGCCATTGTTTTAAGAGTCCTGAACATTTTTAAACTGCCATAAGTTAGACAACTCAACATCAAGTAACAACTGCCATCTGTTTTTGAGCGATAATCTGCCGAGATTGCCAATCTAATCCAATCAGGCTAGCCACAATTAGGGTATAACCAGGCTCTTCCAACTGGGAAAAGATCGTACCGAAGACAAATACCGTCAGCATCAGGTACTTGGCAGTGTCTGTCAGGCAAACTTTACGCCAGACTAACACCGCAATGTAAAAATAACTTCCCAATCCCAATAGTCCCAAATCGCCCCAGATCCCTGCCCAGCCAAATAATGGGGAAAACATACTGGATTGATCGCCCAGCCAACTGTTGGCTACTGCCATCCAGATCTCTTTACTAGCAGGATGGACGGTTGCCCCCAATGGGGCAAATAAATCCCAGTAGGTAGTCAACATCCATCCGCCCAACCGCCCTATCGTGTGACCGGGACCTAGACCCAACCACCAATTGAGGGGAGAGTGAAAATACTGGGGCACAATCCGAAAAGTCGCTAATTTCAACCGGTTTGCTTCCCCATCTGGGCCATAGAGTTCCGGTCTGATCCAAGTTTTATAGGCAGAGAGGAATTCAAAGTTATAGATAGCCCAATAGAAAACCCCCAAAACCAGCAACCCAGCAAACAGATATAATACTGCCTTTGTGAGATTTTTGAAGGTGAGAAAATATAGCATTACGTAGCCGACAATGAATGATACCAATACCTGTTTGGTATCTGAAATAATTATCTGATTGAGACAAACTAGCAAGATCGCAATCCGAAACCAAAGTGGCTTATTTTTTGCATTTACAAAGTAGTAAATAGCAAAAGTCATGGCCACGGAGCCACTAATCACATGTCCGGCTCCCTGTCCGATATAAATGCCCTTGATATTATCTTCTTGGCCATAGAGATTTTCCATATGAAAGATATATTTTTGGACATAGGCAAACAGAGTGTTGCTCAGAGCTGCTCGTAAGATCCAATCGCGGAAGTATTGATAGCTATCTGCTGTCATAGGGATACTGACGATCGTCAGTATCAAAATAAATGGTTCTGTTAATAGTAAGTAGTCCAACACTATATTGATGATTCCAGCTTGATTGATCAAGGCACTGGCAAAAACAACAATTAACAGCAGAAATAAGCTCACTAACAGACTTTTGGAAAGAGCTAGTTGTTTGCGATTTTTACTGCGAGAGTTAATCAATACCGAAGCACAAGCGAACGGAATTGCGAAGAAGTGTAGAAAGTTAATGACAGAAGGTATCTTGAGTGCAGCGATCACCCTAGGGAAAATAGCGGTTCCAAACCCAAACAGCATTAATTTTAAATTTGTGACATAACCTTTAGATTTAGATGTCAATTTCAATACTCCGATCGTTCACAAATTCACTGTAAAGAAAAAACTAATGTAAATTTAACTAGTTGTTAAAATAGAATGCTAGACAATCTTTTGGTTCTGGTTAGCAATAATGTGATTGCCCAACTGATTCCCATAATAACGATCGCCATCATCAGCAAAAAAGGCGTACTGGTGCTATTGATATAATCTGGGTCGATGCGCTTCATCATGGATTGAAAAAACTCCAAAACAAAAATGTGGCTTAAATAGATCCCAAAAGAACAAGCTCCTAAACTTTGGATTAGGTAATTGTCCTTTAAAATATTCGATAAAGAGATTGCAGTCCATAAAGCTAAATAACCACGACTGACTTCATATAAAGATTGGGGGAGGAAGTGAGGTCCGAATCCATTTAAAATTATAAAAATAAATAACCATAACCAAGGCCACCAATTTGGACGCCTATTTACAAAATTTAGTTGAAAGTTCTTGAAGGCCGGATGATTTAAGATCGTACTTACCAGGATGTAGGGTAGACACCGGATCACACAAGCTAATGAAACTGCAATCCATCGTAAGAGCGGGTTGATATTTTCCATTGGGACAACGGCTGCAATTAAAGGTTGAAAAGCTTGGTGGATAACAATGTCATGGCTATTACCTGAGACTATCAGTATTTCATAAGTTATAAAACTTACTAGACATAAAAGTACTAATCCAGCTAAAGAGATCTTTTTAGCGATTGTCCACTCGGAAAACTTAATTAGTATGGTGCCAATCGCCAGTAGTGGCAGAAAATATAGATGAAATGCTGCTCCACCAAAACAAATTAGAGCAAGGGGATCGTGAAATAGTGCAACTAATTTACCAGAATCTCCAGTCATACTATATTTTACGATCTTGTAGAATACATATAAAGCACTCCAGCAACTGTAGGGAATTAGTAACCGAGTTAGTCTCGAACGGAGCGGATATGGCTTGAGTGATGAATATAATTTATCGATCGCTAGATAGAAAGAAGCTGCCAAAAAGAAAGGTACTGTAAATTTTGCAAAACTAGTAACTTGTGCCCAACCAAGGGGGGGTACGACAATACTCCCATCAACATGAAGGACTACTACTGCAAAGATTGCTAACCCGCGAAACATATCGATGCCAATTAATTTTTTTTTCATTCTAACTCGATTTTTATTTGAATTATCGTAGATAGGTTGGTGACACTTAATAATTCAACTTCGAGGTGCAAATAAGTATCTTAATGAGTTTGCAGGTTTCTCGACAAAATGCCAACTGAGGATGCTAAAAGGCAGTGTCAGTAAAAATGTAGAAATAAAGTAATATCCAAATCCAAACTGCTGAACGCCTATCAAACTGACAATTTGCTGGATGGGAAAATGGTAGAGATAAATGCCGTAAGAAAAATCTCCAGCCTTTTCAATTTTCTTTAAATATTCTGGCAATAGCTGTGTCAGTGCTAGTAACAAGTAACCCAGGAAAAACGGCATGATCCAATCATATATGGGTAGGATAATACAAAGAATAAAAATTAAGATGGTTATGAGAAGTCCTCGTTGACTAATTAATATTTTACTCCTATTGAGGTACAGTATTACCCCTGAAAGTAAATACAATCCTAGATCGATTCTTCTCAAATCGCTGAGACTCGATAATGCATTAGGATTGTAGATTGCAACCAATGATAAAACATAAAGGCATGTAAAAGGGACGAGTAAGAAGCGAAAATTTTTCAATAATCCGAGTAACCCACAGATGGCAATTACCAAGTATCCTTGAAACTCTGGCCAAATCGTCCAATGGCTGCCAGCAACATAATGGGGAAAAGGATTTTTGTCTAACAAATTTAAAATACCTGTTTGTCGAATAGCGAGTAAACTATTTTTCAATACATAGCTCCAAGGTCCATTCCGATCGGTACTAAAGTAAGTTTGGAGATCGACATTACTTAGTACTGCCATAATTGGTCCAAATAAGAAACCAATAACCAAGATCGAGCATAAGTAACCTGGGAAAATTCGTAACGATCGATTGATAAAGTAGAGCTTTAACGGCTGGCGTTCAAAACTGGCAGTAACAAGTAATCCAGATAACAACATGAAAGACTTGACTGCCACCTCCCCACTACCTTCTTGACCTCGGGTAATCACGTAAAAAAATTTATCTTCTCCAAAGCCGCCTAAGCTGTAGCTATGGGCTATCAAGACTAGTATGCTTAACAACAAGCGCACAAATGTTAGTCCGTTGTTTCGATCGGCAAGTAGTTCCCCAACAGTGATTGCTGGGAACTTTGGTAAAAGATGATGGCTCATGAGGACAATGCATAAATAAGATAGATCGACGATTTAGCTAAACCTGACTTAATATTTCTTTATATAAGGATAAATAACGACGAGCTTGAACTTCGCTAGCAAACTCTTGGAGTCCCTTGGCACGGGCACGATCCTGGAGTTTTTGATATCGGGCTGGATCTTCTAGCACCCAGACAATTCCGTTCGCTAAATCCTCAATTTCAAACGGGGTAGCCAGATAGCCATTTTGCTGGCTATCGACAACATCTTTTAAGCCAGTAGCATTGAAAGCGACGACTGGAGTGCCGCAGCAGAGCGACTCAGAAGCCATTTGCCCGAATGCTTCTTGAATTGAGGGTACGACTGTGACATCGGCGGCGGAATAGATAGTTGCGAGGGCAAGATCGTCATGCATGAAACCCAAATAGTGAATCGGGAACCCCAATTCAATCGGCTCTTGCGGTCGAGTAGAACCCACCACCACCAGCTCCAACCGATCTTGCCACCCACTGCTAGCTAGTTGCTGGAGAGCCGCTCTCAACAAATCGAATCCTTTGCGGGGATCTGATGCCGGATTGGCCGAACCAAATAGCACGAGTTGCTTATCTTGGGGCAGATTGAGTAACTCGCGGGCAAACCGTTTATCGATCGGTTTATATTTGTCAGTATCTAGTCCCAGCGGAATCGTTTCGATCCGCAGATGTTTAAATAGTGAGCTAGCGCGGGCACAATCGGCCATCCATGCAGAAGTTGCGACGATCGTCAGATTGAGATTTGCCCAAGCTTTAACTTTTCGCTGCCACACCCACCGGGAGAGATCTTGTGACTTCCCACTGAGTAGTTGCGGACAATCTCCACAAGTATCCTGATACTGCTGGCACTCTTTGCTATAGGAGCATCCGCCGGTAAACGGCCACAGATCGTGCAGCGTCCAGATCAAGGGCTTGTTAAATTTGGGGAGAGTTTCAATTTGGAGATAGCCATTGCAGACCCAGTGGAGATTGATGATGTCTGGATCGATCTCCTTGGCTCTACTGGCGAGTACATCTGGCAACCATTGCGGCGAGAACATTGCCGAATTTTGGTTGGGGTAAAGTCGCAACGGCAGGCTAGAACTGGGCGGACCTAATTTAGTCAAGAGTGACTTTTCGGCAATGACCGTACTGTCATGACTGAATTTAGCCCGTACTAGCATTTGCGAGGTGCAGCCGATCGCATCCAATCCCTGATGCAGTCGATAGGCTGCTCTGGCACCGCCATTGTCGATATCAGAAGTACTCAGGTGTAAAACTTTCATTTATTTCCCAAATTGGTTCCTGAAGAATGGTTAAGCATGTTTAGTTAGCAACAAACCTTTTCGCTCCATTTCGGCTAATGAGGCTTGCAAGGCACTGGACGGGAGCGGTGCTCGCTCCAAATACCACTCCAGATACTGTGCTAGTCCATCTTGGAGCGAAGTGGGTTGCCAGTTCCCAAAGCTGGCTTCATAGGCACTCAGATCGGCAACGGCATGGCGGATATCGCCCACTCGGAAGCGACCGGAAATCCTAAAGTCCGCTGTTTTGCCCAACAGGTGGGCGATCGTTTCGACGATTTCGATCAAAGTTACTGCTTGGCCGCTGCCGATATCGATCGTGGCATTAATCGGCTGAGGAGCAATGGCACATTTGACTACCGCATCAGCGACATCCCCCACAAACACAAAATCTCGCGTCACCAAACCATCTTCAAATAGTTCGAGCGCATTGCCCTGGGAAATGGCATTGGTAAAGATGCCGACGATGCCGGTATAGGGATTGCCCAACTCTTGCTTAGGTCCATAGACATTTTGAAACCGCAGCACTGCCACATCGATGTTTTGGCTGTCACAAAAGTTGTGGATTAATTGTTCCTGCCACAATTTGGTCAATCCATAGACAGAGGTAGGTTTGGTTAAGTGATGTGCGTTCATCGGCAGTGGCGTGAGCTTGTGGCCATCTTCACCATAGATGTCCCACATCCCTTGCTGCAAATTACTCAGCGATCGCCCTTTGGGGTAATAAATCTGCTGGCCATCGGTATAAGCCCCATCGCCATAGACCGCCCGACTAGAAGCGAGAATGATTCGACGCGGTTTGTGTTGGAGCTTGGCCATCAGTTCGAGCAGTTTAGCGGTGCCGTTGGCATTCTGTTGGACGTATTTACTCAGCTCGTACATCGACTGCCCCGTACCAGTTTGAGCCGCCAAATGCAGCACCACATCCGTGCCTTCGATCGCCGCAATGTGGTCTTCAATATTTTGAACATCAGCTTGGATACACTTGGCTCTAGCTCTCAGTTCTGGTGCAAAATCTGGCGAGGTCTGATGAACTTGCCCGTCGAGCGAGTCTAGAACCACAATCTCCCACTCGATCGGACATTTCTCGACCAACCACTTCCCAATGAAGCCAGCACCACCAGTGATTAAAATTTTCATAGTATATTCATTACATTAACAGTTTAGATCGCGCGCGGCGGTATTAATAATTTTTAAATTTTAAGCGACCGATTTTAAATTCATCAAGTTGTTTGTGTTTAAATCTCAGGAAAACTTTTCTCAGGAAATAGTAAGGAAAGAAAATTGAAATCTTAGCTTGTTCTAGCCAAAATGGCATCGCTCCTTCCCGATCGACTGCTGCTTCAGTTTCAATGCCATATTCCTTCAAGATATTACCAGTGGGAATCCGAAAACCTCGGCGGTACACATTCATATAATTTGAACCATGTACCACTTCGATCCAAGCTGGCTTACAAATGATTTTGGCAGCAGATTTACAGACTTGATAAATTTCTTTGTGCGGCCTGCACAGACAGGTATTAAAGGATTGGGGATCGTATTTTTCAACCAAGCTAATGAAATGGTTGGCCATCTCAAAATCAAAGTACAGTTTGCCATCACTTAGCTGATAGCCAAAAATAAAGTTCAGTGTTTCAGCTTCCTGTCGATCGAAATTATCCTGAATCATATCGACATAATCTTGATGAATCGCATCATCATTATCCAGCCAAGTCGTAATTAAGTATTCGCAATCGGGTGCGATAACTTGCCGCACTAACTCCCTAGCCGCTGGCGGAAATTGACCGTAAGGCAGAGGAAAATCTACATACAACGGGACAAGGTTTTCCCAACTAGTAGCGTATTGGGCAATTTTTTGTTTGAATGCGTCGGGAGTGTCGGCATCAAAAAATACCAGCCATTTAAAGTTTTGATTTGACTGATTGCGAACGGATGGAAAACAATAGCGATCGAATAATCTAAATCTATTTTCCAGCCAGACGGGATCGCAGCCCGGTCGTAAGTCTGGGAAACTGCGCACATTAAACTTAGTAAGAAAAAAATGATTGAACTGACCCACTCTCTACCTCTACTTAACAAGTTTGCTGGAAATTAATTATGGCGGGATCGGTAGCCATTGACTCGACAGTTGTTTGCGCTGTCTCGGTGCTACTGTTAGCCTGCGTCTTTAGCTAAATTTAGCTAAGCTGCCGATCTTCGTCGGTCGGATCTGCTACTTTTGACTCCAGCAGCGGTTGAAACCGATCAATTTGAGCCAGCCACTCGATCGAGCGATCGCAGCCTTGTTCAAAAGAAACGATCGGTTGATACCCCAATATTTGCTCGGCTTTAGTCCAGGGGAGTTGATACTCGGCTTGCTGCAAGATCGACATCATTTCAGTGATTACTGGTGGGGCTGCGGACGGAACAGTTGGTGTTGGTACGCTGGCTCGACTACTGGCCGCCGATTTCAATTGCTGTTTGAGTTGGTCTGGAACCATCGAGATCGCTTTTTGAACTAGTTCTGAATTACGGAATGAATAGATCGCCCGTTCCGGCCAGGGATGGCTAAAGGTGGGGACGGTAACTGCCGGTAATCCGGCCAAATCGACCCCCAACACTTGGGCAAACGGCCGATAAAAATCACCCCAAGTCACCCGCTCGCGATCGCCGACAAAGAACGTCTCTCCATCCGCTGCTGGAGTTGTCAAAGCCAGTCGGATCCCGTGAATGAGATTGTCGATATAGACCGTATTACAAATCCCCTGACCGCCATCGATTAAGTATGCCCGATCGTCAATGAGGCCATCCGCTAGCTCTTTCACCCACCGCGATCGCGGCCCAAACACGATCCCCGGCCTAAAGATCGTCACTCCCACCTCCCCTTGAGAGCGCAGTTGCCAGAGTTTCTGCTCGGCATCAATTTTGGCTTGATGAGCGGGGAATGGTTGATTGACGATCGGGGGTGTGGCTTCCGTCGTACCCACTGCCGGAGCGCAAGTATGGACGATCGCCGAGCTGAGGTAAATCAGCAGCCGCACGCCAGCTCGCTGTGCCGCCTGGTAAGCGGGGGCGATGCTGCCGCGAATCAGCCCCGGACTACCCAAGACCGAGTGAATAACCACATCGCAATCTTGAAACGCGGCCTCTAAAGACGCCCGATCGAAACAATTGGCAACCCGACAGTCTAAATCTAGATCTGACAAGCCTTCTAGACGACCCAGCGATCGCCCAATCGGGCGCACATCATGGCCGTCAGCATGCAACATTTCTACTGCTCTGGTGCCGATAAATCCGCTTGCTCCTAACACTCCAATTAGCATCATGATTTGATTGATTACTGCATCTGTGTTTTGATGTGGTCTGCCAGCCTAATCGCTAAGGCCACGATCGTCAGGGTGGGGTTCGCATACCCTGATGTGGGGAAGACAGAACTACCCGCGATGAATAAATTGGCGATCCCATGCACCTGACAATTAGCATCAACTACTCCCTGCTGGGGATCTACATGCATTCGGGTCGCACCGATATGATGGTGCAT
>NZ_JANNDR010000280.1:0-2631 GCF_031378165.1 Chamaesiphon sp. OTE_75_metabat_556 | reverse complement strand
TGATCAGTCTGCTGCGGCAAAGTGGGCCAATTGATCGGCGTGGGCCTTCGCGAAGGAAGGGCGGGCTGTGGCGCGCGCAACATAGTCACGACACGCAGGAAATCCCGTCAGCCCGTCAAAGCTATCAACAAGGCGCAACACATCGGCCATGAGAATGTCGGCAACGGAGAAGGTCCCGGCCAGCCATTCGCGTGCCGCGAGCACCGCTTCCATGCGTTTAAGCCTTGCCTCAAGAAATCCGTCAATAAATGCCCGCATTGACGTTTCTGCGGTGTCGCCAGAGAACTTGAAGAAAGACCATGGCTGGCTTGCTGCCTCAACCGAAGCGATCGCGGCAAACAGCCACTGTTTGACCTCGCTACGACTATGCGGATTGACTGGCATCAGTAATTCACTTCGCTCCCCTAGATGAAGCAACATCGCACCACTCTCGAAGATAGAGATGTCTCCATCGGTCAACCACGGCACTTGACCAAAGGGTTGGTGCGAAAAATGCTCTGCACCCCGATCGCGAAATGGTATGCTATTTACCCGATAGGGCAATCCAGCTTCTTCCAGTGCCCAACGAACGCGTATGTCACGCACATAGCCGCGCGGAGTTTCGGGAACCCAATCGAAAGTGGTGAGAATCAGATTGGTCATTTCAGTGTCTCCTTACTCCATGTACATTGCCTAGCTGAGTGCGTGAGATTATTGACGGATTTGGTTTCTGACAAAGAGATTTTCTACACTCAGAAAGATGATTGGTAGCCCCAAAGCTGCACTTGCAAGTGCCTCGATCGCCCAGTTGCGATTGAGCATATCGGCGATCGCTGAAACGATTACCGATCCAATTACAAGCCAAGGTGCGATCGCGACAAAGTTTCGTTGCCAAGCGGGTTTATCGCGCAGTCTCGCTTGAGACTGTTGTACAGATTGATGCCAAAACGGAAAGGTCGTGAATACAGCACAAAGATATAGCAGTCCTGCGGCTAGTAATAGGCTGGTCTTAGCGTTCGGAATCAGGTCAGGATACTGAAGGGCGATCGCGGTTAGGCAGATTCCCGTTGCTAGATACAAGAACGTAAACAGGGTAAATCGTTTCATTGTTTTCTCCTTGTGTTCACTAGGGTAAATCGCGGTTTAGCTTACTGTGGCTCCACCATCGACAACTAAAGGCTGTCCTGTAATGTAGCTGGCAGCATCAGAACACAGGAAAACTACTGCTTGAGCGATTTCTTCTGCTTGACCCATACGACCCATTGGAACTATGGAGTCAAAAATATCGACCGTAGCCCCCATTTTCTCTAGTATGCGATCGTTCATTTCAGTCTCGATCGGCCCAGGATTGACGGCATTAATCCGAATTCCCTGTTTGGCATAGTCGAGAGCCGCCGATCGCGTCAGTCCCATCACTGCGTGTTTGCTAGCAACATAGGGAGCGAAACTTGGGAACCCAAATAAACCACCCACTGACGAAGTATTAACGATTGCCCCAGATCCTTGGCTCAACATCTGCTGAATTTCATATTTCATGCACAAGAACAGTCCTCGCACATTAATCGACATCACCTTGTCAAAATCTTCAATGGATTGTTCGTGCAATGGTTTGGTAGGAGGCTCGATCCCGGCATTGTTGAAGGCACAATCGAGTCTGCCGTAAGTGGCGATCGTTTTCTCTACTAGGGCTTGAACATCTGCTTCAATGGATACATCCGATCGCACGAATAAACATTCCGCTCCTGCATCGCGAATCAACGTAGCAGTTGCTTCGCCTTCTGCTTCTCGCCGCCCTGAGAACACCACTTTCGCACCAGCAGCACCAAACGCTAAAGCAGTTGCTTTACCAATTCCCGAAGTTCCGCCTGTAACTAAAGCAACTTTATTTTTAAGTATCATGATATTTACCTTTGAATGTGAAATTAGTTGAGTTTGCTAAACACTTTAAAAAATCGAGTTAATCAAATTTTTAAAGTGGAACTACATGATGAAAGGAAGCCAGATCGACGTAGCGATTTCGATTTTTTCATGCCCATCATTGCGTGGAAAACGCTACAACAACCATTGGATCAGCGGAGGAACCAGATAGCCGAGCGAGAACGCCTCCCAGATCGCGCCGACGATGAACAGTGGGAGCGTGGACAGACTCAGCCAACCAAGCTGTTGTAGCCCACGGACGTAACCCTGACGATGGTTCCGAGCACCGATCGCTGCGGGGCGAATCCAAGACCGACCGAGGATGTATGCGCCAAACATCAGAAGGGCGTAAGCTTGGAATTCGATGAGTATCGTCAGCGAGTGCGGGATCAGTCCCACCGCAATAGTCTTGGTAGTCGGAGCCATTGCTAAACCTAAAGTGAACGCCTTATACGCAAATATAGGAATGCCAGCAAAGGGAACGATTAGCGAAGGGATCACGATTAACAGCGCACCGCTCATGACGTTGACTCCCAGGATGGTCAGCGAGAACAGCCAAGGTTTATTGAGTAGCGATCGAATAAGATCCGTCGTTCCGCTCTCTTCCAGGGTGGCTAACTGAGTTGCGCCCAGGTTGGGGAAGACGATCGCCGCTACCATCCCAGTGATGACTAAGCCATACACAATGGCGTTGATGGTGAGATAGGCGTGAAAATTGGCGCGAATGATTTGATA
>NZ_JANNDR010000264.1:0-5229 GCF_031378165.1 Chamaesiphon sp. OTE_75_metabat_556 | reverse complement strand
TTGAAGCTCAATCTCACGATTCAAAACCTCGATGGCATCCAAAATAGTATCGACGATGCCGCCAATCGTCGATCGTTTAGTACGGTAGTTGGCGCATTAATCGTCGGCGCGGCGATCGTGTCTGCCAATGCCCGCACGCCCGAATTGCAGTTGCTCAGTAATGTGTTATTTGGTGCGGCAAGCATTTTAGGCTTGTGGTTGATTGTCAAAATTATTAGGTCTGGTAACTTACTTTGATTTCACACGATCTAATATCGCTACTATATCCCCGACTTCTTCAAGAAGTCGGGGATATGTCATCACTGATTTTAGTATTTAAAACGATCGCGTTGGCCTACTTCGATAAAAGTTATTCTTTAGTTGTAATTTCAGCCAAAATTCGATCAATCTCTATAAACAATGGTCTAGCGGCAGGAATTGTCTGCAAACAATCTTGCTGTAACTTATTTAATCGACTGAAGATCTGTTTGTCCGCTTCAGCACTCGGTACTTGAGCGCGCTCCAATAAATCTTCGAGCAAACAACCAAAAGCTCTGACTTCCGATCTTTCCAAAGCTGCCCCAGCAATTTTATCGCTGAGATCGTAACTAGAAGCCGCCCCAAAATCGCCTAATAAAGAATGCCCACTCTCATTCACTAAGATATTGTGAGCGTACAAATCGCCATGCATGATGCCCTGAGTGTGGAGATGTGCCACCGCCGATGCAATCCCAATCGTAATTCGCAGGACTGTTTCGATCGAAAAAGAGGTATTAACTGCATAGGTGTCTCTAGTGCAACTATCCAAACTCGGCGGATTGCCCAAATTTTGATAATCGGCAGGAATTAATGATAATATTAGCCCCGATCTGTCATCAGGACAATCGATGATTTCACCCAACGCGCCCACCAGATGAGGATGCCCACCAGCAGCGATACAAGCATTCATTTCATCTGCTGGCGAACCATCACTCGTGATCGCCCCTTTAAAAATCTTGATTGCGACAGCAGTTGGTGGCTGCGCTGGCGATTGCCACACACCCTTGGAAATCACTCCCGAAGCACCTTCACCCAAGGTATCCGCGAGGGTCAACTCCGCCCACGGAATGGTGGCTACAGTTGCCGACAGGTTCGTAATACAACACGGATTGCCAGCATAAGCCAACCAGGATAATCGAGGTAGCGTAAATAACCAGCTTGGCAAAGATTCCAGCCGATTTGCGGCCAATCTAATCAGTTCTAAATTCTGACAAGCCGCCATCTCATCCGGTAGCGATCTCAATTGATTTCCGGCTAACATCAATTTTTGCAGTTTGTGGAGTTGACCGATCGAATTTGGCAGCCGTTCGAGCTGATTATCAGTGAGAATTAACCACCTCACATTTAGAGGTAAGACATTCTCGCCCAAAACCCTAATCTTGTTAGATTTAAAACTCACCATCGACAGATTTGGACAATCTGCCAAAACTTCAGGGACTTCCTCAAAATCATTGTTACTCAGAAAAATAATTTTGAGATCGTGTAAGCGTCCCAGATCGGCAGGCAAAGATCGTAACTTGTTATCAGACAGGTTTAATATTTCCAGCGAATCTGCCAAGTCAAAAATCTCGATCGGGAATTCTGTCAAGCCAGCAGCTAAATCCAGCCGTTTTATCCCCTGCAATTGACCGGATCGTAACAAGTCGATCGTTTCCATATATTACCAATCTCTAATCCAGACACAACCATTAGGTTATTTTATGCCGATCTCTGACTCGATCGAGCAAAGCACCTTCATCGATGTCAGCATCACATCATCGAAAATTTTACATTATTCATTAAATAGATATTTTTATGCAGATTGTCGATCGCTATTTTCAATGTATCGGCGCAGAACTGTATTAATCATTTCTGTCGGCTGTACGCCTTGAGACTGGAACCATTTCATCACATCAGGATCGAGATGTACCAAGTTCTGAGCCTGTGCTGCTGGAATCCGCAGCGTGGCTCGCTCAAAAAAATTATCCGTTAAGGGTGGAATATCCGAGTAATCAATGTTGTCATCAGACATTGCTGCCAATGCTTCCCAATTAGTACCGGAGGTATTGTTCGAGTCGTTTTTGTTCATGACGATTTGCTCTTCGGGCTGAAATTATTCTGATGATATCCCCTTCTCGCTCTGTCCAGACAACTACCGCGACACCAAGACCGAGAAATCCAATCCCTATCCATCGATCTTCGTCATAATCGATGCGGTCATCTAGCTCGATTAATATGTCTTCTTGAAACATTGCAGAGACATCGGCGAAGTCAATTTGATGCTTGCGGATATTCTCAAGGTTCTTTACTTCATCCCACTCAAATTGCATTAAAGCGACAATTAGGATACATCAAATCGAACTATCTCCTATTATCGCTCATCTAGGCATGTTCGATCGAGTGATAATTATAGACAAGATTTCTATCAAATCTCAAACTACTCTGAGAGATTCATATTCTGCGATTTCTTCTTGCAGTTCGTCTAGTTGAGTACTCAGAGCATCTAACTGAGTTGTTTTTCGTAGTTGTTGATTAGGATCGGATGAATCATCACTATTTTTTAGTATTAAAATGGCTTTTGTGAATTCGCTAACTCTTACTTTAGTCGTAACATACTGATGTTCGTTTAATATCATATGAAATAAAGTGACAGAAAATACTATTATACTTAGTGATTCGATCCCGAACGAGATCTGTATTCCACACTCGATCTAGTGAAATATCCTCATCGAGATCGGCATTGATGACGTTACCATCTTCAAACAAAATATACATCCCTGCATACTGAGATCTTTATAGAATATATATAAATGCTTGGAACCTAGATCTTGAGACCTGCCTATCCAAATAAAATAATAAAATAGGCTAAAATCACAAATTCTCAAATAGTTTACCTGGATTTCTAACTACTGGTGAAAGTATCTCCCTCAAGGAAATAGCTGTGTTTTTATGTCCAGAATCCTTGCGAATCGCTAGAATTAACTTCGCTAATGCTTCTACTACATTTTGGTTCTCATCCGATGCTTTACGAAGTGCCAAGAAAAGCTGAAACACTTCATCTGAGGCATAAACAGTTAGATCTCTCTCTATTTTGAATATATCATTTTCATCGTTTGTTTTGTTGCTTGGGTTTTTGTCATTTGCAATAGAACCCAGTACATTGAAAACTAAGTCCAATAATTGCTTGTACGCAGTACGTTTTTCTTGCTCTAAAGCTTTATCTTTTTCATTGCGCCTCTGCAATGAGGCAACAAAGTATTGCACAATCAAGGTAAATGTCCCCGTCAAAAAAGCAGTTGTACCACTAACTAAAAGTGTTTCAGGAAAAGTCATTTCTTTTACTCCTTGTTTATTCTGATTTTATGCTCTTTATAGACAAGGTTCTCACGACATCGATTCCCGCAATCCTAATGCGATTTTACTATGCTCTTCAATCTGCGACATCACCTGCCGCGCACGACTAATTACCGTCGGCGGTAAACCTGCCAACCTGCCCGCTTCAATCCCATAAGATTTACTCGCACCGCCGGGTTGGACTTGGTGGAGGAAGATGATTTGGTCTGGTAATTCTTTGACAGTGACTTGATAATTTGCCACATTTGGCAGGATCGATGCGAGTTCGTTGAGTTCATGATAATGGGTGGCAAAAATCGTGCGCGATCGAATCTCATTTGCGAGATATTCGGCAACTGCCCAGGCGATCGAAAGTCCATCAAATGTAGCCGTTCCCCGTCCAATTTCATCTAATAAAACCAGGGAATTGGGTGTGGCATGATTGAGAATATTGGCGGTTTCATTCATCTCTACCATGAAGGTGGATTGTCCGGTGGCGAGATCGTCTACTGCACCGACGCGGGTGAAGATGCGATCGCATATTCCCAACGTAGCAGCGGTGGCAGGGATAAAACTGCCAATTTGCGCCATGATTTGGATCAAGCCTAATTGCCGCAAATAACAACTTTTGCCGCTGGCATTTGGCCCCGTGAGGATAATTAAATCGGGATGTTCTACACTAGTGGTAATGTGTTCGGCTTGTCCTAATTGGGTGGAATTGGGGACGAAAAATCCGGCTAATAAGGCTTTTTCAACGACAGGATGACGACCGTCGGTAATCTGGATTTCGCGACTCGGTACCATTTGGGGGCGACAATAGCCTTGAGTTGCGGCAATTTCGGCTAAACCGCAGAGGACATCGATTGCTGAGATACTGCGGGCGATGGTGCGGATTTGCTCGGTGTGGGCGGCGACAGTGGCGCGGAGTTCGATGAAGAGTTCGTGTTCGATCCGGTTGAGATCGTCTTGGGCGGTGAGGATGCGGACTTCCCGTTCTTTGAGTTCGGGGGTGATGTAGCGTTCCTCGTTGGTGAGGGTTTGTTTGCGGATGTAGTCGCCTGGTACTTGGTCGGCTTTGAGGCGGGAGATGCTGATATAGTAGCCGAAGGTTTTATTGAAGCCGACTTTGAGATTGGCGATGCCCGATCGATCGCGTTCGATCACTTCGAGATTGGCGATCCATTGATGATCTTCAGCAGCTAATGCTCTTAATTCGTCGAGTTGGGTGTTGATGCCCGATCGCATCAAACCGCCTTCTTTGAGATGCTGGGGCGGATGTTCGACCAAATGTGCCGCGATTTTTTGTCCTAATGCTTCGAGTTCGGCGGGGACGTGGTGGAGGATTTTTAAAAACGGTGATTTGCCCTGGCTGGCAATATTTGCTAATGCAGGAAGTTTGAGGAAGGAGTCAGAAAGCGCAACGAGATCGCGGGCGTTAGCGCGTCCAGATGCGGCTTTACCCGTCAGGCGTTCGATATCGTAGATCTGTTTGAGTAGTTGTTGGAGATCTTGGCGCAGGAAGGTGTTTTCGACTAGTTCTTGGATCGTAGTTTGACGTTTAGTAATTGATGCAATATCGAGCAGGGGTTGGAGCATCCAGCGACGCAAGGCGCGTCCGCCCATTGCGGTACAGGTTTTATCTAATGCCCACAATAGTGAACCTGCGAAATGACCGTCGCGGACGGTTTGGGTGATTTCCAGGTTGCGGCGGGACTGGTGATCCAAGACTAGATAGTCGCCGAGGGAATAAGTCCGTAGGGGTTGCAGGGCGACGGGGTTACTTTTTTGGGTGGCTTCGAGATATTCCAATAGGCCGCCAGCAGCTCGGACAGCGAGGGGAAATGGCGTACACCCCAAAGATTCTAGCGATCGCATCTTAAACGTATCCAAGAGCCGTTG
>NZ_JANNDR010000114.1:0-1621 GCF_031378165.1 Chamaesiphon sp. OTE_75_metabat_556 | reverse complement strand
GGAATAATTTTTCACCCGTGCTGGGGTCGAAGATAAATAGCCAATCAGGTGTTAATTGAACTGCTAACTGCGTACCAAGTAGACTAGCACTACCGATATTGCCGACGCGCTCGGACCATTCTGGGTTAGCGAGGAGATTGATTTGGGTAGTAGTGCCATCGATCTTGGCTTTGAGTAGCGTTTCCCGACCGAGGGTTTCGATCCCATCAATTGTCACCGTGAGGCTGTCAGGGGTGCCAGTTGGGACGATCGTCAGATATTCGGGACGAATACCGAGACTAAAACCTTGGCCATTGCGGAGTTGCAGCCGATCGACTAATGCTGGCAAACAGGTAAGCTGGCTAGCCCCGATCTGCCAACTGAGATCGTGATAAATCGCGGGAAAAATATTCATCGGTGGCGTACCGATAAAAGTTGCCACCATCCGATCGATCGGATGGTGGTAAATTTCATAGGGCGTGCCGATTTGCTTGATGTAGCCGCGATCGAGGACGACGATGCGATCAGCCAGGGTCATGGCTTCGACACAATCATGGGTGACGTAGATCGTGGTGATGCCAACTTGCTGGTGCAGTTGCTTTAATTCGCTGCGAGTATTATCGCGGAGGGCGGCATCGAGATTGGAAAGTGGCTCGTCTAATAGGAATACTTGGGGCGATCTGGCGATCGCGCGACCGAGGGCGACGCGTTGCTGTTGGCCGCCAGATAGTTGTTTGGGTTGTCGATCGAGTAATGTATCTATTTTCAGGGACTTAGCGACGTCGAGAATCCGCCGCTCGATCGTTGCTTGATCCACACCGCGCATTTGCATCCCAAAGGCCAAATTTTCAGCTACAGTCATGTGCGGATAGAGGGCATAATTTTGGAAGACCATCGCCACATCGCGCTGTCTGGCGGGGACGCGATCGACTAATCGATCGCCAATATAAATATGTCCGCTGGTGGCTGTCTCCAATCCAGCAATAATCCGCAGCAGTGTCGATTTACCGCAGCCTGATGGCCCCACGAGTACCCAAAATTCACCATCAGGAATCTCGAAGGAGATATTGTCGATACCGATAAATCGCTGCTCTGGAGATGTAGGTGCGGTGGCGAATTTCCGGCTGATTTGTTCGAGTCTGACACTAGACATAGATTGCAGTCGATCTCGATCGATCCTGATGGCGAATACTGCTTTTATTCTACTGCCGAGCGCGGTTGAAAAGTAGGTGCCAACTCGTTGGCGTCACCCAATCCCAACTTAGTAAGTTCGTAAGCCTTCGGCAAGCTGCGCCAACAACTATCGATGCTGTAGCTAAAAGGACAAAACCGCTACTGCGCTTAGGTCGTAGGACTGCATCGACAATCCAGTGACATCATCAAAATAGTTGACGATCGCCGATTGAATCGATCCTCTCATTCCCAACTCCAGCTATCCGTGCAGATTCCTGAGTAAAATAGATCCAGTACAGCATAGATCTGACCGTGACCAAAAGGTCGCTGTCAGAAACTTAGAATTTCCAGGGATAACCATGTCTAACGCCGAACAGCCAGCGAAAATCCATCTACCCAAAACCAGCGAATCGGAAACCCTCAAAAAAATTAGACACACCACCTCCCATGTGATGGCGATGGCGGTACA